>DATMYA010000030.1 GCA_035561135.1 Clostridia bacterium | reverse complement strand
ACGATTGGTCTTGAAGAGGCGTGCGTTGCCGGCTTGAAGTGCATCGTCAAACTCGACGATATTCTCGGCATGTCATGTGACGCTCGGAAGGGACGCTTCCGCGTAATCTGGGTCGGGCAGGCCGGAACTCCACAAGCGGGGCGAATCGCCGTTCGCGCCCTGGACACAAGCCAGAACATCTGGGGCCTCGATTTATCCCAACTATCTGCTCCGGTGCCGGTTGAGACCGGCGAACGCCGCTACCCCTGTAAAGGCGCGATCTCCATCTGGCAGGCAGAAACGCAATATCCGATCAACGCCGCTGTAAGCGACATTAGCCTAAGAGGATGCTACGTAGAGCTGATGAATCCACTGCCGGCCGGAACGGAAGTATCAATGCTGCTCAATGTCCCCGGATTATCCATTCGCGCAACGGGACAAGTCAGAACCTCCCACCCAGCAGTCGGTATGGGGATTCAGTTTGAGGAAATGATCGACACCGATCGGGCGCTCCTGCAAGACTTGGTCGCCAAACTCGCCACGGTGGAAGAAGAAGCATCCAGATAACACCTCAGGTAGCGTTCGAATCCTCCGGTACTTCCGGTGCGCTGTGTTCCTCTTCCCATTCCAACCAGTCCTCACCAAAAAGTTCCGCCGGGTGCTGTGTGCGAACGGTGCCGTTGCCGCAGTTCAGGGAGTCGGCAGGACAAAACTTGTCGCAACCCCAGCAGACGCGCTCCGGATACTTGGGATGAAGTGGGATTTTAGACATTACGAACTCCACTATTTAGATGTGGCAAATGGGGCGCTGGACGCGGGGAAAAGCTTCTTAGCTCTTGTGCCTAGTGCTTAGTTGGCCTGCTTGAGTGGGCCGCTGCACCCATCGCGACAGCGTTCCTTGTTCCCACGCAAGCGACTCACGGCTTGCATTGAACTGGTAGGAGCGGCAGGACTCGAACCTGCGACCCTCTGCTTAGAAGGCAGATGCTCTATCCAACTGAGCTACGCTCCCACTGGGTCAGCCACTGTTCATATTCTATCCGATGCTGGCCGGAGATGTGGCTATGCCTTCAATGGTTCGCGAAACCTCAACTCCTCCGCGTTCCGGATATCCGGCGAAGTTCGGCGGACAGTAGAAGGACGGCGTTCTGCACGAGTTCGAGGCCGACTGTCCAACGCCGGCGCGCTTCGGGCTCATCGTCGCCATATCCAAACAAATAGAAAGTGATGTAAAAGCCAGGCCGAACGGGATCGTCATGCGTGTGCAAATAGCATCGGCGAACGATGAACTCGGCCGCCGCCGCAATTTCCGGAGCCTTGCCCAGCAGCTTCGAAAGGCGCTCTGTCAACTCTTCGTTGCGCTCGAAGCTGAAAGGTGCCTCGGGATCGATTCCGCCATCAAAGAGCAAATCGACATAAGAAGAGAACCTAACGGCTGCGCCGTAGATCTCTTCGGCTTCGCTGAGTTCCGTGTCGGTCCAGGCGTCGCACTTGGCGGTGAGCAGCACGGAGGTCTCGGAATTCACGGCTGCCAGGAACTCGCCGAGTTCGGGATGGCGGGACGCTTCTTCAACGTCTGCCAAAAGCTCAGGCTGACGCTTGAGATCGTAGTAGCGTAGAGATCCGTCCGGGGACGCCCAGGGAAACTCGAGGGCATCATCATCGGCGCCAAGCTCGACGGAAAAGTCTGCGTTCATAGTGGAGTGCATGATGCCATCGCGGAGAGCGAAAGTCGAGAAGAGCTACTGAGCTGCTGAGCCACTGAGCTTCTAAGCTGCTCATTGCTCAGCGGTTCAGTAGCTTAGCTCAGCCGCTTAGCGACTCAGTAGCTCAGATTGCGCTCGACGAAGTTGATGATCTGGCGCTCGGCCCAGCGGCCGTCGTACCCATTGGGGTCGGAGAGGAATGCGCAATGTCCGCCGTGCTCGGTGCGCAAGTAGGTGATGCAAGGATTTGCGATGAACTTAAATTCAGTTTCCGGCAACATGATGATGAACGGGTCGTCGGCTGAATGGACGACGAGCGTAGGAACCGCTATGTTCTGCACGACACGCGCGGAACTAGCGCGAGTGTAGTAGTCTTCCGCACTCTCGAATCCCATGTAGCGCGCCGTGATTTCGTGGTCGAAATCGCGAATGCTGTGGACGTTCTTGAGATGGCGCACGTCGTAACGGTCGGGAAACAGCTCAGCCTTGCGACGTATTCGGCGGCGCAAACCCTGGAGAAATTTCCATTCGTAAATACGGTTGTGCGGCTTGTGCAACTCGTCCGCGGAGATGGAGAGATCGCAGGCGGGCGAGATGCCGGCGGCAGCGACAAGCTCGCGAGGTGCATCGCTTCCCCACTCGCCTACGCACTTCAGCACCTGGTTGCCGCCCATCGAGAAGCCGGCGAGCGCAAATGCGCGCAGGTGCTCATCCCGCACGAGAGTCTCGGCCACGCTGCCAATGTCGTCCGACAGACCTGAGTGATAAAGCGTGGGACCGAGCTTCTCCGTCCCACCGCAGTTGCGTATATTGAGGCGGACGACGTTCCATCCCTTCGCCCACGCCTTGTTTCCCGTACCGATGACGTATTGAGAATTACTGGAGCCTTCAAGTCCGTGAACGATGATGAGGGTGAGCGCGTCAGCGCGGTTCGCCTGCCAATGGCAATGGCAGAGAACCTGAACCTCAGGTTCGACCTGGAAGAGCCGCTCTTCCGGGGCAGGAAGATTGTTGTATCGCGGCAGAAAATTCCCTGCCAAGGTTTGCACGTGTCCGCCGCGCAGACCACGGCGAGGTACAAACGGTTCGGTTGCGGCGCGCGAAAGACTCTGGCTCATCGTTGTATTAATAAAAAAGAATACAGCTCTCTATATAATTGACGATAACAGCTCTGCGAAAGCTGCATTCAATATTACAAAACTTAAGGGCCAAAACGCCGCAAGCGGGCGCATCTGGAATGGGGAGTCAAGAGGCAAATGCCGATTTTTGAATACATATGCAAGGACTGCGGAAAAGCGTTTGAGGCCGTTGTGCTGGGCTCGCGTGCCGCTGCGTGCCCGTCGTGCAAGGGCACGAATCTGGAGCAACAGCTTTCGAGATTTGCGGTGAGCGCGCCCAGTTCCAGCGCGACGGCACCTTGTGGTGCGCCCAGTGGATCTTGCGGTGGGGGAAAGTGCGGGTTTAACTAGGCTGCGCTCCAGAGCAGCAGTGGCATAATGACGACGCCACAAACAACAACGCGCCGCTTAGGCGGCGCGATTCTCTTGGTTCTGCAAAATTGGTGCTACCCACAGAAGTACTTCAGGGAAAAGTTATGGGGTGGGTGGAGGGATTCGAACCCTCGACAGCCGGAGCCACAGTCCGGAGTTCTACCACTGAACTACACCCACCATCGGCGGACCTGCCCAGCAAGAGCCGGACTGATCGTCAGCGAAAGTTGATTATACCAAAGGCGTGTGACTGCGTGGCGGGGGCGCTGCGCTTTGCTGAACACCTTTACTCGACGAACACTGCGTGATTCCGCAAAAAAATGAGCCCGGCGGGGCACCCGGGCTCAGGAGGATTCCGAACGCCGACTATGCCCGGCCGACTCCCATGTACTGGAAACCGATGGAACGTATGCGTTCAGAGTCGAGCAAGTTTTTGGTGTCGATAATCACAGGCTTGCGCAACAGGCGCTTGAGCCGCTCGAAGTCAAGAGCGCGGAACTCCGGCCAACCGGTGCCAACGACGAGAGCGTCGGCTCCTTCAGCGGCGATGTAGGCAGATTCGCAGAAGGTGACGTTCGAGGTAAGTTCGGCGCGAGCATCGGGAATCGCAACGGGATCGTAGGCCCGGACCTTTGCGCCATCGATGACGAGGCGTCGTGCGAGCTTGATCGACGATGATCCGGCGACGCTGTTCGTATTCGGTTTGAAGGCGAGGCCCAGCAGACCGATTTCGCTGCCGGAGAGCGACTCCATCGAGCATGCGATTTTCTGCACAATGCGTTCGCTGTGCGATCGGTTCACTTCTCGCGCGGCGGTGAGTATCTTGAGCGCGACGCCTTTACCGTTGGCAAGTGTCGCAAGCGAGTCCATCTCCGCCTCAACGAAGCTGCCGCCAAAGCCGACGCCGGGCTGCAGGCATCGCGGGGCGATCCGCTTGTCGAGTCCGAGCGCGAGCGCGAGGTCAACCGCATCGGCCTTGACGAATTCGCAGAGGCTGGCCAGTTCGTTGATGAATGAGATCTTGGTGGCGACGAAGGCCGTCGAGGCTTCGCGAACAAGCTCCGCTGTCTCGAAGTTCGTCACAATCACCGGAACGCCGCGCATCACCAGGGGACGGTAGATAGTCTTGATCGCCGTCACAGCCGCGCTGGATCGTGTGCCGAGCAGAATCCTGTCGGGCCAGTTGAAATCTTCCACGGCGCAACCGTCTGTCAGGAAAAGCGGATGGACCACAACAGGCTGCTGGTGTCCGGCGGCGCGCAAACGCTGCTCGATGCTGCTCGCCGTGCCGACCGGCACCGGCGTGCAGAGAACGAGCACGGTATCTGCCGAACAAAGCTCGGCAAGCTTCATCGCGCTCTGCTCGACGTATCGGGGAGAGTCTTCGCAGAGGAACATGACCTTGGCACGCGAGGCGTGCGCCTCCGCGTCGGTCGAGTAAATGAGACGGCCCGCGCGGATATTGCGGCGGATCACCTCTTTCAGGTTCTTCTCGAAAAATGGGATAACACCCTGCGCGAGATCCATGATGCGAAGGCTGTCAGTGTCGAAACAGATGATGGGCGTACCGAAGTCGGCCAGGCAGGCCGAAACTATGGTCGCAAGATAGCCTGATCCATAAACGCCGATGTGCATAAGTCACTCCCACGCGCTGCACCACGCGCGAGTGCCTGGGGAGGGCTATCGCGAGTTACAGATGCAGTGAATCGCTCGATGTATGTACTGTTTCGGGAGGTTCATCCGCAATACGGAAGTGGTACATGTACTTCGAGAACGAAAGCTGCGCGGAAGACGCGGACCTTCCGCGCACGTGCCGAGGGCAGACTTTTCGGGGTTAATCGGCGGCTAGAGTGCGACTTATCTGGCGACGACCGAGCGTCCACCGAGGGCGACGGGAGCGAGATCCGTCCACTCCTGAGCGCGTCCCCGGACGAATGTGAGGCTTTCGATCAGGAAGCGGCGGCTGCCGGAATACTGCGACCAGCGCTCGCGCGAGATTTCGTAAACCTGCCGAGCGCGCTCGTCGGTGTCGAGCTTGGCGATGGTGAGGTGCGGCATATACGGCAATGATTCCTCGCACGCAAAGACGCCAGTGTTCAGAATATCGTGCAGTTCGCGCATTTTGTACGCCGCGTGAGCGACTCGAATGAAGACCGTGGGCGTGGTAGGCAGAAACGCCTCAACATCGCCCATGACCACCTCGAAGGGTTCGACGGCCCGGCATTTAGCGGAGAGGAATTCCAACGCTTCTTCTTCAGTGCCAAGCAATGCGCGAGGTGGCAGCACGGAGATATGGGCAGGCAAATGCGCGTGCTCAGGATGGAGCTCGCGACGCAAATCCTCGACCATTTCGCCGAGGGCGTTTCTCACATAAGCCACTAGGGCATACTGCTGGGGTAACATTGCGTGAATCATTATATTCGCGGGATGGCCTGCGCGGCAGAACGTCTTTCGGAGAACGGCCCTGCATCAAATCCACATGCGACCACGTTCTGAACCTCAGGTCCTGCCGCCACTCTCGGCGCGCTCCAATGTAAGCGACGAGACGCTGGAAATACTCGCAACGCTGCTGGACGACATGTTCCGCATCCCGGGCACCACCGTCCGCTTCGGACTGGACCCGCTGATCGGATTGCTCCCCGGCGTAGGCGATGCGATGAGCGGTGCCGCTTCCCTGATGATTATTTTCGCCGCATGGCAACGCGGGTTGCCGAAGGTGACGCTAAGCCGCATGGTGGCAAACGTCGCGGTGGATTCGCTGCTGGGAAGCATTCCGTTCGTTGGCGATGCATTCGACGTGGCGTACAAGTCGAATCGGAAGAATCTGAACCTGCTGAAACGCGTAGAGAGCGAGGGTCGTCGCCAGCAGGAGTGGCACGACTGGCTGTTCATGGTCTTGCTCGTCGCCGCCGTCATGGTGTTGGTTGCTGCGCCTCTGGTTCTGCTGTGGTGGGTGCTGACGCTCATTAGGAAGTGAGACGCGCGCGTCTGCGCGATTGCTGTCAGGAAAGCTCCTGTCGGCTATAATCAAAACAGTCGGGGCGTAGCGCAGCCTGGTAGCGCACCTGCCTTGGGCGCAGGGGGTCGCTGGTTCGAATCCAGTCGCCCCGACCAATTTCTTCAAGAACTTACCTCCTGCCCAAGATCCATTTTTCGTCAGTCGCTTCGAACGATAGTTCGAACCGATGCGCGCTTTCGCAAGTTCCGTTCGCAAAAGTGTTCGGACAGAGAATGGCGGACGCGACTGGCTATATCCGCCTGCGCCGTAAGTGAATCCGTCATTTCGCAATCGTAGCTGTCAGACCAAACATGCGCCTGATCGGCGACCGCAACCAGCTGGACAGTCACACGCACGCGATGGTCGGATTCCCGCACGCTGCCTTCGAGGATGTAATCGACATCCAGTTCGTGGCCGATCTGAGCGGCATTTTCGCGAGTTCCCTTGTACTGCATGACGGAAGTACGTGCGATCACTCGCAGTTGCTGCGGACCCACTTTTCCAAGTTGCCCAATCACCTCCTCACTTATACCGTCAGCGAACAACTCGTTCGTAGTATCTCCGCTGAGGGGGGTGAACGGTAGCACCGCCAGCCGGACCGTACCCGCGATGACGCCGATAAACCGGTAGCCGTATCGATTGACGGTCTGGATGTACTTGGGCGCTGTGGGCTTATCGTCCAAAACTTCACGCAGCTTACAAATTGCGCGGTTCAGACCATTTTCGAAATCAACAAATGTGTCTGCCGGCCACAACGCGTGTCGAATCTGCTCGCGCGAAACCATCGCCCCGGTGGCCTGTAACAGCATAGTGAGCACTTGAAAAGGCTGGTCCTGGATCTTGACTCTGTGTCCCTTTCGGCGAAGTTCCCTGGCTAGAACATCGCATTCGAACGGGCCAAACCTGATTGACTCATGCAACGAACTAGACGAATTCATGCGCTCTCCCAAACCCTCGGGAGCGTTTCAGCGTTCGTAATTCCCGCGGCAAGCGTGGTTTCCATGCACATAAACGTTCAAGATTTCGAGAAGGCGTAGACCATTGCGGAAGCGCGCTGGAGGCCACAGAGTATCTTGAACACGCGTTGGGCTCTGCGGAACACAGACGGGCTGCATGTGACGTCTTCCCGCAAGTGAATGGAGTGTCCGAGCGGCAGTTCGGTTACAGGGCGGAACCAAGAATTGTACAAGGCTCTGAACCCACTCACGTCAAGGCACGCGTCTTGAACGCAAACGTCGCCTGCAGCCCCCAGAGCTGGAGCGCCTTAAGAGGAGGTCACCTCATGCCGCGTCGCAATCTGCCGTATCTCACCACTCTGGTCGCATTTGTTGCAATGTTGTCGGTGCTCGCAACCATTGCGGGGACAGGCACAAGGAGATCCCACTTCCTCGGCAGCGCAGAGAACAATTCCAAGCAACTGATCGACATGGGACGACAGGTTTTCCGCTTTGACACGTTCGGCGACGAGCAATTCTGGGGTGGCCAACTCCGACTCCACGAGGCTATCAATACTCTGAGCCCGCGAAACGCGCTGGCGCTTGGGTTGAAGGTTGATTCACAGGCGCTTTCCCCGTCGGTTATCCAAGCGATTAAGCAAGGCAGGGTCAACTTGGATGATCCCGCTGTTACGCGCCAACTGATCAGGCAAAACGCCGTCCTTGGCGTAGTGGGATTCTTTCAAGATCAGAGGCTGAGCTCGGTTGGCCTGACATGCGCATTTTGCCATTCGACGGTCGACAACTCGGTTGCGCCCGGCATTGGCAAGAGGATCGACGGACTTGCCAATCGCGACCTCAACGTAGGCGCTATCACAGCAGCCGCTCCCAACCTGCAACCGGTTGTAGACCTACTGAGACTCGCTCCGGCCGACGCTCAGATCACGGTCGCGGATGTCCGCCAGGTATTGAACAGTTGGGGACCGGGAAAGTTTGATGCTGAGCTATTCCTGGACGGCAAGGCTTTCAATCCACAGCAAGTCACGAATGGAATAGTGACTGGCAAGAATGTCTCCGGCGCTACGCTGCTGCCCAATGCGCGCGGGCTGGCCGGCCACAACCTGCATACCTGGACGGGTGGTTGGGGGACTGTGACCTACTGGAATGCGTTCGTGGCGAATGTTGAAATGCATGGAGTCGGCACCTTCTTTGACGAGCGGTTTGATAATGCAGCCCAGTTCCCAATTGCCGCTGCTGCACATCTAGGCCACATTTCTACCGCCCCAGACAGTGATCGTGTCACCAGCAAATTGCCTGCCCTGCATTTCTATCAACTCGCATTACCCTCGATCCAGCCTCGTTCCGGCATCGACTTCGATACTGCGGCCGCGAAGCGAGGCGATGAACTGTTTAGCGGAAAAGCGAACTGCAACAGTTGTCATCGCGAACCCTTGTGGACCGAACCGGGCTGGAACCAGCACCCGCCAGACGAGATGAAGATCGACAGCTTCGAATCGGACCGCTCGCCGGGCCATGCCTACAGGACGATGAACCTAGCCGGCGTGTTTATTCGTGAGCGCGGCCTGTTTATGTTCCCGCAAAACAAAGGCCGCTTCTATCACGATGGGCGATTCCAAACCTTGCTTGACGTCGTGAACAGCTACAACGATCGTTTCAATCTTGGATTGACGGACCAGGAAAGGCACGATCTCGTTGAGTATTTGAAGTCACTGTAGCGGTGACGCTTTGGAGCTGTGCTGTGGAAGCCAGCACAGCTCCAAGTTGCAGATGGAGGAGTTCCATGCGTTCCACTCTTCGCATATCACTCTGCATCGCGCTCGTGCTAAGTGCATGTTTTGCAGCATCGGCGCAGGATGTATCCCAAAATCCAAGAACCATCGCGATCAATCAGACGGAGGGTTTCGGCGAAGGCCAAGAACTCGTGTTCACGTACCTGATGAACTTCATGTGTATTCACGAGCCGTTCGATGACTTGAACAACAACGGCAAGGTGGCCGCCATAGATCCTAGGGAATTCCAGAGGCCCATCTGCCAGGTCGGGCATCAGCCGACGATCGATCCGACCGGAGCTCCGATCGGTGGTGTTGAAAAGCTTTGGGTTATTGTGCCGTTCTTTCCTGGACACAACGACCGCGCGTTCACCCCTGAGCTCGCAACGGCACTGAAGCAACTGTTCGGATTTGTACCCCAGGGTTTCAGCCCGCATCCAGATGTGCCCGTGCAGTGCCCTGAACCTGGTCCGCCGGAGACGGCGCACAAGGGTAAACTGAGCACATGCACCATGCACCCAACTCACCTCGAACTTGGACCGGCTTTGGCGAAGATGGGGAAGGTGCCGCCGGGGACGTCTGTCGTTGTCCCCACGCCAAACCACAGTCACATTCTTGACGAAACGCAGAAACCGGCGGTGTGGTGGCAGATCATATCTGTCTTGGTTACAGACCCAAACGCGTGGCCCGATGAAGAAGGTACCCGGGGCATTAATTCAATTGACGCGCTGCGGGAAGCGCAGGCGCGTCATCAAGCAACACCAGACGCTCCGACCAACTTTTTCCTGTTCTTCAGCGCAAAACCGGAGCACGCGCACTGACCGGGAGAAAGCCTCTCACGCACTTCGCCTGAAGCTGTCGGTGGCAATGGAACAGCGTTGATCCGGGATTGTTCGCCACAACTTGTTCTCAAGCCGACTTGGCAAGATCGCCTGGGCCTTGGGTCGTAGCTCGCCACTCCGGCGCAAGTTTTTGGCTCGCTTTGGCGAGTGCGCGCTGTAAGCCGTCGGCATGGAGAGCCGCTGGGTTGCGCGTCAACAGGGATTGGATGGCCACGGCGAGCGTCGTGCGCTCGGGTTCGGGATTGGTGGAATCGCTTGAGACGCGAGGGCACTAGGTGACATTAGTCCCGAAGAGAGCCCCACTCAAGCCAAAAGAAGGCTTGAATGGGCCACACGCCAAACACTGGAACGATAACGACGCGGCAACACGCGAAAGGATGGGCCAGCACCCAAGCTATCGGACAACGAATACAACTTCGTTAGAGACAATCGAGCCTTTTTCGCGTCCCCAGAAGTGGGGCCCCTGTCCGAGCCTCGCAGGAAGAGGGCTTTGATACGTGACGGTTAAATGGTATGTACCGGGTTTGTCGACAAGCTCCGATGCGCTGATGTCTTCCGTTCTTCCCCAGAGATGACCTGGGAACAGGGTAAGGAAACGTCCCTTAGACGATGACGAAGGAGCAGGTACCAAGTCATCATCCAATGCCGGAGGAGCAACTTCCTTTCCAGAATTGTCCTTTACATGCAGGACAATGCCGCCAGCATATCCACGTAACAACTTCCCATATAACGTTACTGGCTGGTCTCCCATATTCGCCAGCGTGATCGTGATCGGAAACCTCTCGTTCAACACGACTGAAGACACATCAGCACGTAACTGGAGCTCGAGACCAGCCGTCGTATCTTGAGACCACAGCATCGTCATGAGGATCGAGCACGCCACAATTGTCCCGCAAATTGTCCTTTTCATGTTGCCGGGTGCCCCAGGTTCACGCCGTGCAGTTCGGCGTTAACCTGGGATGAGGATACTCTTGATCCCGACCGCGTCCACTGTTTTGTCTTCTCGATCAGGTGCCGTCCACTCGATCTCGATAGTTCCATTCTCGAAAACGCGCACTGTCGGAAACTACTCGAAGTCCGTCGAGTTGGTAGTTCTTCCCGAAACAGTGGAGTTATCCCGGTTAGCGCCAACTACGGGCGCGAACTGGGGCACCCGGCGTAAGTCGCACCGCTTATGTAGAACTAATGGAATGCATTCGTGGCGAATTTTGAGATGGATGGAGTCGGCACCTTCTTCAACGAGCGGTTCGATGATGCAGTCCGCTGCCCGCCGCTGCTGCAAATCGTATTGGCATCGCACAGCGATGGGTTTTCGGGTACTAACCTTTGGCATCTTGAAACCGCGCAGGGCGCGTAATAAGTGGGTGCCGATCGCTGCTGAGCGCCTGAACTCCGCGACCCGCGCCGGGTTTCCAAGCGGAATCAGAGTGGAATTGTGACTGCTGGGTAACTCCGCTGCGAATTGCGGGGCTTCATGCTGATTGAAGTAAAACGTTCCGTTTTGTGGTTCTTTGTGGCGATGGCCTTCACTTCGGCGCTCAACATCGGATGGCCGAACGGCATCTGGGCCGCGGTCCTGATCACGCCGTGCGTACTACTTCACGAAGTGGGCCATGCATCCTTGGCCCATCTGCTGGGCGTACCGGTTTCGCGAATCGGCATCTGCGCCAAGGGCGGCTACACGGTCCGCAAGCGTTCGCCTCGACCATCGAGCGAGCTTCTCATCACCTTCGCCGGCCCGGCAATGAATCTGCTGTTGTTTGCAGTGTTCAGCCGCATCCCGAACAAGCTTACGCTTTGGGTGGCGCTCTGCAACCTGGTGCTGGCCGTGGCCAACCTTGTTCCGATTGGGCCGTCGGACGGGCTGCGCCTCGCAAGAACGATTTCCACAATGCTGCGGCGTCAGGCATAATTAGGAGCCCGCACACCACATTTTCTATTTGTCCCCAAGCTGTTTGTTTTTCTTGACATGGAAGCCTGCGCGGATGCAACCTCTAGCGCACCGGCCCGATTGTCCAATTCTCATGCTGCACAGGCGGTAGTATGAACGTGACTTGCGCGATGCCAACCCCCACGATGAGCGCCGTGTCGATAGGCGAGCGTCGAACTAGCCCTCGATACAAGTTTTTCGGCGAAGTTCAGATCCTGGCCGAAAGCCTGTCCGCACGCAAAGCCCAGGTAAAAGACATCAGCCTTGAGGGCTGCTTCGTGGAAACCACCGAGCCGATGCCCCGTAATGGCCAGGTTCTTCTGCGTTTTCTGATGGGTGGAAGCGAGTTTGAAATGCAAGGACTCGTGTGCAGAAGCGAGCCGGGGTTGGGGATGGGGATTCGGTTCAACTCGTAGCCGGGTCTTGACGTGCGCGACTTAAGAATTCCGGGCAATCACTGCGGCACTGCATCCAGCAGTACGCCGAGCAGCACTTTCGTCGAGACTCGCTTTCCGTCCATTTCTGCCGGACGGAATGACCACCTGCGCAAACTCTCCAGCACAGATTGGTTCACCTGTACGTCCGGAGTCTGAAGGACACGCAAGTCTTGCAGGTTCCCTTCCGCATTAATGATTCCATAAACCACCATGCTCCGTCCGCGATACCTGCCGGCAAGTTGCGGGGGCAGGCGAGGCAGTTCCTTCGTGATCGGAAATGGTGGCGCGAGTACGCCATTCGGTTGCGGGTTCGTTGCGGGGAACGTCATGGTGCTGCCGCTCGTGAGCGATTGAGCGAGCACGGCATACTGAAGCGTCCACTTGGGGCCGACGGCGCCGACATCTGTCATGTCGATATAGACGGTATACACAGCTTCGTTGCGAAAGATGCCAAAATCCTTGAAGCCGCCCCCACTCGACGCGCTGGCGACGATCGTGATGCCGTAACTCTGGCTGGCATTGCTGGCGGGCGGATGAACGCGCGTGCCGGTAACGCGACTGCTGTTGCCGGTGCCACCCTGGATGACGATGTCCGGGAAACCGCTGTTCGATCCGTCACTCTGGCCGGTCACAGCTCCGGAACCGGGCGTCCCGGTGCCGGCTCCGCCCGTAATGCCTGTGCCTTTGCCGGGGCCAGTTCCAGCGCCGCTGTCATTGCCTGTCCCTTTGCCTGCTTGCTTGACTCCAGTTCCGCTGCCTGGCTGTCCGGTTCCGCTGCCCACTCCTGATCCGCTCGCAGCGTTTTTGGCGTTGCCGCCTTTGCCGGTCCCGCGACTCGATGCGGCACCTCCGACGAGCCGATCTTGTGATTTCGAAATGCCGGATTCGCTTGAGGCTGCCGGTGCGCCGGGCGTGGCCGCAGCAGGATTTGGCGAAATCGCGAACGCACCTTGCAACTCGCCTGGAGGCACCGCCACGCGCTCAGCGACAGGCACTTTGACTGCGTTCAGCACCAGCAGGTTGCGAGTGTCGGCCGCGTCGGGGTTGTTCGCGGCAGAGCGTTCCTGCTGGGCGGGCTTCGCGCCCTTGGCGACGGAGGTTGATGGCGGACTCGGTGGCGCCGGCAATTCGGCTTGCAAGTTGCCAGTCGGCAATGGCGGCAGCTTGGGGATTTCTGCCGACAATTGCAGAAGCGGCACCGGTGCTGCAACTCCCTGCGGCGATTCGCGGACCACCAGAACCGAAGGGCGTTGCTGCGGAGCGAGCGCTGGAACGGATGGAGCTACCATCACGACATCCGGCAACCGCAGAGGAAACGGAAACTTCGGAGCCTTTGCGAGGTCCGGCTGGCGGATGGTCTGAACATAGTTGTCCGGCCGTGGCGGGTTCGAAATCACGACTTGCGGCCCTTTGTAGATCGGTCCGCTGAAGGGCTTCTGCTGTGCTGCTTCGCCGGAGGCACTGCCGGGAGCGCCATCCTTTTTCCGCGCCGGGGGAGCCGAGGCAGGCGGCGCGGCAGCGTTGCCTAGAGCCGGCAGATACACAACTTCGTGCTGCCGAACGATAAGTTCAACGGAGTTCGTTTCGACCGGAACAGGAATCCAGTAGTTCCAAGGCACGAGCAGCGATGCCGCAAACATGACCTGATGGATTAGCAGCGAATAGAGCAGGCCGCGAGAAGGCCAGGCGTGCGTGATCTCCGTGCGCAGGAAGAGTGCATCGCCGCTGTCGTCGGGTGCTACACACGGACTAAGCCCAGTCGCTGCCAGTGTTCTGCCCTTCGTTAACGCAGAAGTTGGACTTTCAATATTTCAAGAATGGCGTCAGGCGAGAGCTGCATAGTGATGTCACCGTTGCCGGCCTCGTTCAGTTGATCGGCAACAATCTCGCCCAGGACGTACGTGCCGGTTCCGGGAGTACCCTGAAGTTGCAGGAACGCGTTGTAATCGGCGGGCGGCTGCTTGCAAGGGGTGCCAGTGCAATTGTGCGCATAAAGCGTGCCTGAGAGCACGAGGCCGCCGTTGCCCTGCAAACTAGATTGTCCATTCTGATCGCCATTAGCGCGATCCTGAAAAATTAGGAGACCGCGTCCCGTCCCGATTTCCTCACCCGGAGCACCGATGTAGGTGCCACGTTTTGTGCACGGCCCCAGAAGCACGTTTCCGGACATGCTCGCGGGAAGACCGACTCTTGAGTCAATAGGCTTCCCGCCAGGACATATCACGTTCGCGGTGTTGTATGGATCGATCGTATGGCCGCCAGGACCGCTTCCCGAGGACGTGATCACCACGGAACCGTAGCCAGTGGCAGCTGAGCCAGACAAATAGAAAGTGACGCCGCCACTGCCGTCGCCAGGCGACGTGACTGGGTCGCTGGGTCTCACCACCGATCCCGTTCCGACGTAGAGGCTCGCACGGCACTTGCCTTTGGGACCAGGCGTGCATCCGGAGCCCGGTTTCGCGCAGTCTACGTTATCCGCACCTGCGAAGTTGGTGGGTTTGATGTAATACAACCCAGGCTCGAAGATCGCTGACTGGTGCTCAACGACGATCGGTGCATCGTATCGACCCGGTTTAAATTCCATGCATCCCGCGTGATCGGGACACCCGTGCTCTAAGTACGCAACCGGGCTCGGATCGGGTGCCTTATCCGGAATTGCCGGTGCGGGGACTCTGGCAAAAGGATCGGAGATTGGCGACGAAGGGGAGGCCCACGAGCCCGCCGTGCCTGGCAGAAAGTTCGAAGGAGCCGCAGCGGGAGCCCCAAAGACGCCGAAGGTTGAACCGTTGAAATCGAACCCAGCCTGTGTGAGATCAATCTTGCCATTGCCGGCACATTGCCCTGCAGAATTGATAGTAGCCGCAGCGCAAGCAGTATTGCTGGAGTTGACTTGCACGCTCTTGTTCGGCCCGCCAACCACTTTCAAACTCGCACTGCCACTGATTTGGAAGGAGTGAGGGCAGGTCGGATTCAGCACGATAATCGGAATTGGCGCCGCCGCTTCCACCACGCCACAAACCGCTACGGCGCGGACATCGACCGTGGGCTTTCTCGTGATCATTGGCGAGAAGAAGACCTTAACGCGGTCAATCAAATCGACGCGCATGAAAGCGACCGCAGCAGCGGTCGCGGGCGGTGTCGTGACTCCGTCAACAGAAGCTGGAAAGCTGACCTGCAACTCGTTCCCCGGCACGTTATCAGCGAGAGCGGCAGCCGTGTACCCATTGAGTGCCGCGTATTTACAGGGCACGGCACCGGGAGTGGCGGAGCAACTGAACGGCTCACCCGGAGTGAACCCGGCTGTGGGGGTTCCCGCGCCTTCGGCAACAAGCAACATGTTCATTGCGCCAGCCTGGCAAGCGGCATCGGCCGCGCCTTGCGCCATCTGTCGATGGAACCAAAGACTCGTAAAATCGACGGCGAGACCGGCAAACCCGAGGAGGAAAAGACCAAGAGCCAGCACCACGAGGATCGTGGTCTGGCCGGATTCGCCGTGGAAACGGCTTCTCCTTCGTTGGAAGGTAGTGCTTCCCTGCATGATCGCCCCTCCTACTTTGCGTTTAGTTCACAATTCTGCCGTGGGCCGAGGCATGAATCCGCGGAGGGCTCCAGGGCAACTTGATATACGGGACATAGGTGTAGGCAATGTCCACGGTGACGCGGCCTGGGGGGACGTTAAGTTCGGTGCCGCTGGCGTCCTGGTCATAACTGACGTCGATGGAAATGGCGGATAAGTCGTGGAACGACATTTTTGCGTAGTCGAGAACAACGGCTTCGACCTTTTCCTTGGCGCAGTTGACATCGGCACCGCAGATGGTATTCCGCGAACCGTGGACGATGCCGTACCGAACGCCTTCCTTCGCTGCGTTGGACAGTGTGGAGTAGGTGTAAACGAGCATCACCATTTCCCACGTCCAGAAGATCAGGAACATGATCAGCATGATCGAGAGAACGAACTCGATCTGTGCTGCGCCTCTCCGTTTTGTGTTATGACGTACCGTCATACTTGTCTGTTAGTCCATCGCCCGCATGGAAACCTGACGATGAAAAGTCAGATTGGGCAAAACTGTCAGTCCGAAAACTTCCGCGGGAATGATGGGGGTGATGGTGTACTGCACATCAACGCGGTGAAGCACAAACAGTGGAGCTTCGGGATCGGAGGCCGGGCCGGTGAAAGTCGCCGAGCTTGCGCCATTGAAGTACGCGCACTTTGCCGTCTGGCTTGAGCCTGTGCCGTTAGTGCCTCCTGCAATCGACTTGGTGCACACACGCATTGGCGTACTTGCACTGCCGGCGAGCCGGTTCATGTCCTGGTATGTGAGATAGCTGACGGACATGGTATTCGACGCGGGACCGGCCGGAGCGAGGTTAACCTGGCCAGGCGTTTGAAATCCCTGTATGGAGTATTCAACTCCTTCGCGCGGGGCAGAAGCTAATTGCAGAGCCACGATGAAGTAGTAGCCGAAATTGATGACATTGAAAACGAGCAGCAATAAGAGCGGAATTAGCAGCGCGGTTTCGATGAGGCTCTGCCCCGCTTGTCGAGAACCTCGGCGTGTGGGTCGGTTAGCTTGCATATCAACTGGCACCTTATCGTTCACAGGTGCACACCCCAATTAGTGGGCTAATTGTAGGTACTCTGCCTAGCGCGGTCAATTACCAACACGGTTAACACGCGGATACCCCGGTTACTAACTTTGGTTATCTCAAAAGGAGTACGTAAGCAGGATGAAACTGTGGTAAGTTCTCGTGCTAAATCCAAGTAGCTCAATAGCTAACATTAATGCGACAGGATGCTATCTCGGTTGCGCCGCAATCTACCAGCTTGTGGGTAAACATAGGCGAACGACTGTTCACGTTTCCCGCCGTCCTGGTGGGATTGCTCGCGCTTCTAGTCTTCTTTTTCGCGCGCCGCGACATTGCAGACCCAGACCTCTGGTGGCATCTGCGAAATGTGCAGCACCTTCTCGCTACGCACAAGTTCCCGTCATTCGATAGCTACTCGTACACCGCCGCCGGAGCAAGCTGGTTAGCTCACGAGTGGCTGTCTGAGATTCCTTTCTACGTTGCCTTTCGCGTCGCCGGCCTGACAGGTGTTTTCGTTCTTGTCGCCATACTTTCCGAAGCAATCATGCTTGGCGTGTTCTACCTGGCTTACCGAATCAGCGGTGACGTTAAGAATGCGTTTCTGACATCCGTGCTGGGCGTCATGTTGGCAACGGTCTCAATCGGCGCGCGAACCCTGTTGTTTGGCTGGCTATACCTGGTGGTAATGCTGATCCTGCTGGAGCGCTTCCGCGCGGGAGAGAAAGCACGCCTCTGGCTTATCCCTCCATTGTTCTGCCTTTGGGTGAACACACATGGCTCGTGGGTGATGGGAATGACGATATTCGGCACCATCATTGCGTGCGGATTTTTAGAGGGAAGCTGGGGAAAGGTCTATGCGATTCGCTGGTCGCCTTCGCAATTGCGAAGGTTGCTGATTACGGCGTCGGCATCGGTAGCGGCGCTTTTCATCAACCCATTCGGATACAAGCTGGTCTTCTACCCGTTTGATTTGATATTCCGTCAGAAACTCAATCTTGCAAGCATCCAGGAGTGGCAATCGGTCGATTTCCATACCGCACGTGGGAAGTTGATCATTGGCCTGCTCCTCGGAATGATGCTGGTTTCCCTCGTGTCACGCGTGCGCTGGAGACTGGATGAGGTTGCGCTTGTTTGCCTCGCGCTTTACACCGGGCTCACGCACATCCGGCTTCTGTTCCTTGGGGCGATAGTGCTGCCCGGAATCCTGGCAAAGCATTTCAAATTGATGCCGCCTTATGACAAGGAGTCCGACAAGCCCTGGATGAATGCCGTGGTGCTGGGCATTGTGCTCTTTATCATGGTTGGCAAAGTAACCAGCATCGCCCCGTGGCACAACGAAGTGCGCGAGTCCTATCCCGAAGCAGCGGTCAATCATTTGAAGACCCACGACGCTCGCGGCCGAATCTTTCATGATTACGTTTGGGGTGGATATCTGATTTGGCACGCCCCGCAGTTCCCTGTCTTCGTCGATGGAAGGGCTGATATCTTCGAGCGGGGCGGGGTTCTTAAGGATTACCTTGCAGCAATGTCGCTGGACGACACGTTGGCATTATTTGATCGTTATAAAGTTGACTACGTCCTCGTCTCTCCCAAGTCCCAGGTGTCGTACTTGTTACAGCACACGCCTGGATGGGCTATTGAGTATCGCGACGAGGTTGCAATCGTCTTCCGTAGAGAACTCGCGCGCCGGGAGATTCAGGACAATGCAACGATAGGCAGTCTGGTAGTACCGGCCACTGCCAACATTAGGCGCTTAGCAACACCATAAGGCGGAGCTGAAGATTGCGACCGAGCGATGGCAGATTGAAGTTGTGGCCCCTGGCGGTGACCGCGTTTGCGGCGGTAATCCTGATGGTCTCCATCGGCACAAGTTCGTCCTTGCGAACGCAAGTGCCCGACGAGTTTCTGCAGGTAAGTACGTCTCGCGACAAGACTCCGGACGCGGAACTGGCCCGCGCATATTGGGAAACTGCTGTGCGCGCGGTGCAGTGGAAATATCACCGTGGCTCCGAATTACCGCAAGAGCCACCTGCAGAATTTCAACTGCCGCCCGGTGAACGCCATAGAACCTCCGGTCAGGAACAGGTTGCCCGCGGCGTGTACTGGCAAAAACTGCGCGAACTCTGGCTCAAGCCGGACATCTGGAGAACGTCGTACCACCTGGATCTGACTTGGACAGTTCGCGCCGTGCAGGACGTAACGCGCGGCATTTCTCAATTCTTCCGCAACGCAGGATAAGAGAGTACGCCACCCATAATGACTGAGGAAAAGTTGAAACCAGAAGGCACACAACTCGAAGTGGGTGGCGCGGAGCCCTTTGCGGTCTGCACGATCTGCAACGCAGAATTCGACACAGGGCAGGGACAGTGTCCTCACTGCAACGTGGCCCTCTCGGTCGTTCGGCGCTGTCCCGGCTGCGACCGGCTTGTGTCCGCGAAACACACCAAGTGTCTGTACTGCTCGCAGCCGTTCATCCGCTCAGGCGAAGAGAAGCAGGAACGTGCTTCGGCGGAAAGTGTGCGCCCAGCAAGTTCGTACAGCGATCGCAGGAGCAAGCAGTATCGCGCGATGCTCGTGAGCGTGTTCACGTTCTGCGTGGTGTTTGGCCTGGGGCTCGCGACCATGCGTTACATCGAGCGGCGGGATGCAATCACGGTCCCGGTGATTGCGACGACGTACGCGCTGCACGCTATCGACATAAAGCGTTCGGCATCGCCTGCGTCTTCGACAGCGGGAAATATTGGGGCAGGCAGCGTGGTGTCGATCACCGGCTTCGAAGCGGCAGACACGACGCACCGATGGCTCAAACTCCATTGGAAGGGCGCACCCGGATATGTGGATGCAGATAGCATGGCGCCCCCAAAAGCAGCGGTTGCGGAAAGCGGCTTCGAGGCGCTGAAGTTCTATTTGCTCGGACTGGCGCAACCGGACTTGATCGGAGACGCAGTCGAAGCCGTTGATTATTACGGGAAGGCTTTTCCGGGAAACCCGCATGTGCACGAATTGAGGTGGATTGTCGCCGAGCGCGGACGATACCTGGCCCAACGCGGCAAGCTGAGCAAAGACTGGCTGCGCAAGACACGGGAGCAGTATGAGCAAGTTGCAGCATCGGATAACGCATTTGCGGAAAAAGCACGCGCTGCGCTGACGGTGCCGATCACAGCGATCGCAGATACCGAGGAACCGCGCTCTCGACCGTCAAAACCCCAACGTGCGGGACTTCAGATTTTGGACAGCCGCTCCACCGGGCAGAGCAACTCGTCACCCGCGCATGAGATTGTCATTGTGAACCGGGGCGAGGTGTTCGTACAGACACCCGCCTCTGCGCGCCTGGACACGGGCTCGGTTCTACAAGGACGCGTTGCACGCCCGGTGTGGGCCAATGGAGTGCTCGCCATTCCGTCCGGCACTCGATGTGACCTTAAGGTTGTAAGTGGTAGTGCTGCGGAAGCGAACGCCGTTCTGCAACTGACAGCAATCGAGGTCGGTGGACGAAAGTATCCCGTAAATTCCTCGCCCATCGAATTACGCAAAACAAACCGGACGGCGCTGACGCGGGCACTCGTATTCCAACTGGATGCACCGCTGGCAATCGTCCGCTGATTCCTGGAACAGGCTAGAGCTAAAGAACGCGTCATCGCCGAGCGCAGCGAAGGATCTGCTTTCTCCTGCTGCGAAACAAGCGCGGGGCTTCCGCGCGAAAAGCGAGCCCAACCTCAGCATCACGCCAAGCTAAAACTCAAGATTGAGTTGGTCGCCAACCGCTGTGCGCGTTTCCCGAATCGTGCCGGACGGCAACTCTACGACCCCTACGGCCCTCCACACAACCGAGGTAAGGCGGAACGGTCGAACGTTTTCCCGCAACGAGATCACATGATTGCTTCGATCAAGGAAGACGACATCGATGGGAAACGACATCCCAACGGTGTGGATGGCTTGTGAAGGAAAGATCAACAGTCCAGAACCGGGTTCGAGGGAGCGTCTCCCCAGCAACCCAATCATGCGCTTGAGACTGGTGTCAGCTACCTCGACCTGCTCGCCGAGGTAGCTGCCCCGTGTGAAGTTGTAGACGCGGATGATTCCGCCCTGTGTGGCCAAGTCACTCTCCGCGCCTGGTTAGCGGCTAAGGCGCTTCTTGCGGCGCTGCACGAGAATTACCAGAACGACGACGAACAGTACGCCCGCGACTAACCGAATGATTGTTGTGTTATCCAATGCTTTCCTCCGTGTGAGTTATTTGCCGAACGCTTCTGCAAAACTCTTGGTGATCGAAATAATGGCCGGCCCCAGCAGCACAATGAACATGCTGGGGAAGATGAACAGCACGAGCGGGAACACCAGTTTGACAGTGGTCCTGGCCGCCAGTTCTTCGGCCTTCTGGCGACGCTGCGTCCGCAGCGAATCGGCAAACGAGCCGAGCGACTTCGATAGTGGCGTGCCGAACCGTTCTGTCTGCACCAGCATGTTGACGAAAGAGCGGACGGTTTCCAGAGCCGTACGCTCCGCCATGTTACGCCATGCCTCTGCGCGAGGTTTGCCGGCGCGTTGCTCCAGGTTGATCAGCAGGAACTCTTCGCTCAACTCAGGGTGGCTGATGCGCAGTTCTTCTCCTACCCGAATCAGCGCCTGATCCATGCCGAGGCCCGCTTCCATGCAAATCACCAGCAGGTCCAGCGCATCGGGAAGCGCCAAACGGATTTTTTCCCGCCGGCTTGCAATTGCGCTAGTGAGCCAGAAATCGGGTCCAAAAAATCCCGCTGACGCGAGAATGAGAAACCAGAGAATCACGTCGCCCTGAATCACGAAGCCGGCAATCAGGCCGCCTGCAACAGGAGCCAGTAGTTTGACCGTGTAGAAGACGTCGATGTGCACGCGGCTGCGATATCCCGCAAGCGCGAGGCGGCGGCCAAGCTCCAGATCTTCCGCGAGGCCGATGGCCTTGCGAATCGGGGCGAGCAACTTCGCAACCGAGGAAAGCGCTTCGACGGCGATCTTCGGCTGCTCTTCAACGGTGGCTACTCCAACGCTGGTTACCTGTTTCAGTCGTGCCGATACGGGCGAGCGTGAAGTGACCAGGAACACCAGCAGCATCACGCCGAGGAAGAGCGTCACCGAGATGGCAATGATGAATCCGACCATAGAGGCTAGACCTTGATATCAACGATTTTGCGAATCACCCAAATACCGAATGCCATGAGCACCAGGCCTGCCCACACCAACTTTTGCCCCAAAGGATCTTCGAGCAAAATCCGCGCGTAGCCAGGGTTGATGAAGTTCAGCAACCCGAAGACGATGAAGGGAAGCAGCCCCAGGATCCAGCCCGTCAGCCGGCCTTGTGCAGTGTGAATTCTGAGCTGGCCGAGCAGGCGCATACGTTCGCGAAGCACAGCAGCCGTCTTGTCCAGCACTTCGGCGAGATTGCCGCCGGTCTCTTTCTGCACCAGGATGGCTGTAACCAGGAACTTGACGTCGTCGATCGGGACGCGCTTGGCGAGGTTCAGGAGCGCCTCGCGAAGTGGAAGGCCAAAGTTCTGCTCTTCAAACGCGCGGCGAAACTCCGTTCCAACGGGGTCGGAAATCTCTTTGGCGACCATCTCGATTGCCGCCGTTACGGCGTGTCCTGCACGCAGCGCTCGTGACATCAGGTCGATGGCTTCCGGCAGCAACGAGTTGAAGCGCCGCAGGCGTGCCCCGCGCTTCATGCGAAGCGTGAGATACGGTACGGAAGAAAGTACGAGACCAACGACTGCCCCCACGGGGAAGTTGTGCAGCCAGAGTCCCGCTATCCAACTGCCGGCCGCAAGCAGCAGCAAGGAGCCGAAGATTACGCGGCCCACCGTCCAGTTCGAGTTGGCCTGCTTGATCAGTTGCTGCAGCGATTCGGTAATCGCAAGACGGGAAAGAATCAGGTCCGCGAGAGGAAGGTCGCTGTAGCTTTCCCGTTTGAGAATGTCGTCCGAATCAATGCTGGCGTCCAGTGGGTTTCGGACAACATTGAGCAGGCGTTCCTGGAGCGCGACTTCGGATTTGCTCGGCCGCGTGACAAACCACACGGCTACGAACGTCAGAACCGAGATCACCAGGAATAGGATCACAATCAGCATTGCCCGGCCTTTCTGAACTACACCTCAACCGACATATCAAAAACGTTGGTCGGCAGCGTGATGCCTGAAGCCTTGATCTTTTCCGCGAACCTCGGCATAACTCCGCTCGAGTGGAAGCGGCCAACGACGCGGCCATTCAGGCCGACGCCGCGTTTTTCAAACAGGAAGATGTCCTGCATACTGACCACGTCGTGATCCATGCCGGCAATCTCTGTAACGTAGGTGACGCGCCTGCTGCCGTCGCTGAGGCGGGATATCTGGATGATGATGTCCACGGCCGAAGCGATCTGCTGCCGGATTGCCTTTTCCGGCAGGTTCAGGTTTGCCATCAGCGCCATGGTTTCCATGCGGGCAATGGCATCGCGCGGGCTGTTGGCGTGGATCGTTGTTATCGATCCATCGTGGCCGGTGTTCATGGCCTGAAGCATATCCAGCGCTTCTTCGCCGCGAACCTCGCCGACGATGATGCGGTCCGGACGCATACGAAGCGCGTTAATGACCAGTTCCCGCTGGCGCACCGCGCCTTTGCCTTCGACATTCGGCGCGCGGCACTCCAGTCGAACCACGTGCTTCTGTTTCATCTGCAATTCGGCAGAATCTTCGATGGTGACAATGCGTTCCCTCTCCGAGATGAATGCGGAGAGGACGTTCAGCAGCGTCGTTTTTCCAGCGCCGGTGCCGCCAGAGATGACGACGTTCAGCCTCGACTTGATCGCATTCTGCAGCACCTCAAGCATCTGCGGCGTCATAGTGCGATTGGTGAGCAGGTCTTCAGCTTCCAACGGAATCGCTCCAAAGCGGCGGATCGACAACAGCGGACCATCGACTGCCAATGGCGGGATGATTACGTTGACACGCGAGCCATCCGGCAGGCGGGCGTCGACCATGGGAGAAGACTCGTCCACGCGGCGTCCAACGGCGGAGACGATCTTCTCGATGACGTGCATGAGGTGGAGATCGTCTTTAAACGTGACTCCAGTCTCTTCCAGCATTCCGCCGCGTTCCACATAAACCAGCTTGTGGGTATTGACGAGAATGTCGTTGATCGTCGGGTCCTGTAACAGCGGCTCCAGCGGGCCGAGGCCGAAGACTTCGTCCAGGACTTCGCGGGAAAGACGCTCGCGTTCAACCGCGCTCAGAGGAGTTTCAAGCTGTGCAACGAGGTCCTGAATGACGTTCAGCACCTGGATGCGCGCCCTGTTCTCGTCCAGGTAGGCGAGTTTTTCCAGGTCGATCCGGCTCAGCAGATCTCTGTGCAGCGACGACTTGAGTTCCTGATAGGCCTTCGGTGTCAGTTCCGTTCCTACGCTCTGATCCGCCCGAACCGCCAGCCTGGTTGCGAATCCTAACCCAGTGCTCATTCCGTTCACCGCCCTTTCAAGATTGCTGTTAAATGCCAAACATCGCGGCGAACCGGCGTTTCGGCTCTTGAGCCACGTTCTGCGGCTTGGTGCCCAGCAGCGCCGCGGTCCAGTCGCGGAAGGTCGTTGCCAATTCGCTCTTTGTGTCGGGCGGGATTGGCGTTCCCATGTTGATGGCCTCAAGAATGTTTGCGTAGTCGTTCGGCACCACGAGCGCAACCTGCATGCGAACCGCTTTCTCGACCTGTTGCTGCGTGATGCTTGCCCGCTTCGAGTACCGGTTGACGACGATGCGAATCTTTTCCTCCGGACAGTTGTACTGCCTCAGGTGCTCGAGATACCGGCTGAGGTTTCGGATCGAGGGCAGTTCCGGCGTCGCAATCAGGTATACGGCGTCCGAGCGTTCGATAGCGCTTACGTTGAGAGCGCTCAATCCCGGAGCGCAGTCGATGAGGATAACGTCATAGATCTGCTTGAGAAACGCGAGGGTAGCTTCCAGTGCCGCCGGTGAAACCTGCGTCGTCGTCCCCATTGCGCTCGGAGAAGCGAGGACTTCAACTCCCGAGGCATGACGCACGATGAAGCCTTGCAGCAGGTCCGCATCCATTCGGTGAGTGTTGTGTACCAGTTCATAGAAATCGTACAGGTGCTCGCCCAGGCTCAGGTAAACGCAGATGTCGCCAAGATCAGTGTGGTGATCGATCAGCAGCGTTCTTGCGCCGGATTTCGCGGCGAAGGTCGCAAGATGGGTCGCAAGGGTCGTGACACCCGTACCGCCCTTGGCGCCGATGAAGGTGTACATCGCCGCTTTCTTCACCGCTTCCCGGCCACGCTTATTGTGGTCGACTTTGTTAAGAGCTTCGACAATGCGGTCGCGGTTTAGCGGCTTCAACAGGTATTCCGAACAACCGCTGTGCATGGCCGTAATGATGGCCTCGGGATTCGAATCCGCCGACAGGGCGAAGACGACGACACCGGGCAGCCGGCTTCGGATTTGCTCGGCTGTCGTCCCGCATCGTTCACGATTGCTATCGAAGTCGATGACGCAAATGTCTGGTTTGCGCTGGCGCAAGCTCTCCATGACGGCGCTGGCGTTCGACTTCTCGTGTGTTTGGGCGGAAACCTCTGCAATAAACTCGAAACCTTTCAGCGAGCTTACAACCTGTTTCAGCCCCGCAAGTATTTCCCTGTCGAGGCCGATCGTCACAATAGAAAGCGGTCGCGCAAGTGCAAAGCCTGGGCTACTCATTTCGGTTCCTCATACCTGATCATTCCGCGGGGGTCGTTGCCTTGTCAGACGGCTTCGCCACTCCGCGATCGAAATCTTTCGGGTTTAAGTTCTTCAGGGGAGCCGATGGGACCGCAACCGGCTCGTGAGTTCCGGTGAGCGGGTCAACGATCGTTGGTGTAACCAGAACCAGAAGTTCCGTGTTGCTCCGGGTTACCTGCTTGGAACGGAACAGGAGGCCGAGAATCGGCACATCGCCGATGCCTGGAACCTTGCTGAACAGTGCCGTGGTCCTCTGATCGAGCAGGCCGGCGATGCCGAACGTCTGGCCATCGCGCAACTCGATTTCCGTTTCAGCGCGCCGGGTTGAGAGTGCTGGAACCGTGAAGCCCGAGATGGTCACTGCGTTGGAGAAATCCAGTGCGCTGACTTCAGGAGCCACTTTCAGGCGAATGACGTTGTCATCGCCAACTGTGCCGGTGAAGTCCAGGCGGACGCCGAAGGGGCGGAACTGGATCGTCACCGCGGCGAAGTTGCCGCCGCCTCCTTGCACTACCGGGAAGGGGAACTCACCACCGGCGAGGAAGCGTGCTGGCTCGCCGCTGCGCGCCATCAGGTTCGGCTCGGCGAGAATTTGCAGAACATTTTTCTGCTGCAACGCCTTGATGGTCGCGCCGAGGTTCAGGTCGGGGCGGAACAAAAACACGTTCAGCAGATCGCTGACGGAAAGCGTGTTCGCCGGAACCTTGCCTTGTCCCGCCGTGCCCAGCATGGGCGGGCCGAATTGCTGGGTGGAGATGGTGCCCACCGTATTGGTGGCGCCTGTGCTCAGGATGTTGATGCCGAACGCATCTATCTTGTTGCGGTTCACTTCGGCGAAGCGAACCTTCAGCATGATCTGGCGGCCGCGAACCGGCGGCGCAACGTTCATCGAGTTCACAACATCCTTCGAGAACAGTCCCGCCATCTTGAGTGCTTCGTCAGCCGAGGCCTTCGTGCTCACGTCGCCGGAGAGAATGATCCTTCCCTGCTCAGGCTCCACCTGTAGCGTCTCGTTCGGAAACGCCTGCCGAAGCGAATCTCTGAGCCCGGAGACATCCACATCGGCGTAAACGTCCAGGATGCGAGCCTGTCCGTTCTCGTCCCATAGGACGAGGCTGCTGCTGCCGGGAGCCTTGGCGGAGACGACAACCTGCTTGGAATTCACGGTAAGTGCGTCCAGCACGGCTTGATTGCTGACCAGGACACGGCGCAACCGTGCCTGCGTATTAATGACGATGGAGCGTCCCACCTGTACGTGGAGCGACTGCGTCTCCGGTGCGGTCGTGGGCTGCGGATTGAGGTCAACCTGTGCGGCCGGCGCCTGAACGTCTCCAGTTTGGCCGCTCGGCTGCGCCTGCGCGAATGCTCCAGGCATTGCAACGCCGAACATGATGGCAACTGCGAGAATCCTTTGAACTACCGGCTTGGCGGTTTCCGTCATCATCACAAGTTTCCTTCGGCAGTGTTTAGTTTTCGAACTTGTCGACCGTGCGCTTGCCATTAACGATCGTCTCCACTTCATAGAACTTTGGCGGTTTCACTACCGCGGCCTTGACGAGTTTCTTGGGAGCTGCGGTGGCGGGCTTCTTGAAACCCGCTGTCAGGTCGTCAATACCGACCGTGCTGGTTTCGACGTTCACCTGGTCTGCGCCATTGCGGAGCACGAACTGCACGCTGCCTTGCGTGCTGGCCAGCACCAGTTTCTCGCCGTCGTTCGGCTTCACCAGCAGGGTGACGACGTTGACCGTTTCCGGCTTACCTTGCGGGTCGGGCTCAATCCGCTGCCCTGCGGTGAGGACTTCCACATTCTGAAGAACGGTCGAGGTGACCGGAGTGTTGGAGCCATCAGGACGGTATGTAACCAGAACATCGACATGGGAGCCGGGATAGAGGAAGCCGGCAACACCGAGAATCTCATTGGAGCGCAAGGACAGGGCTCTCATGCCTTCCGGGATTTTCACCGTCAGGCCTATGCCTGAACCCGGCAGCGCCAGGTCGCGAAGCAACAGTGGCTGGTTCGCATTCACGGGATAGATCAGCGACCGGCCGATTACTTCATCGGGCTTTGCGAACGAACCTTCGAGCTTCATATCGGCAGGCCAGTTCACCATCACGACGCCGTCCGCGCCGATCGGAGACCCTGCGGGCAAAGCCTTGGCCGCGGCAACAATCTGCGTGACCTTGTTTTGCGAGCGCTCGGCGCGCAACCGAGAATAGAAAAAATACGTGCTGCCCGCCGCGACAACGACGGCGAGCAACAGCGCCAGCCCAATACGTCGACTATCCATGCGTCACCTCAGGCGATGGTCGCCAGGAACGAATACAAAGCTCCAGCCGCGATCGCGGTGCCGTAAGGAAAACGCATCGCTTCCGGGTTGGAGAGGTTCAACGTCGGGTGGACTGCGGCTCCGGCGACAGCGTGGAACCGAATCAGGTCACCCATGTTCGAAAACATCTTTCGCAAGCGCCCGCGAAAGATGGCGTAACCGATGGCAATCACTCCACCGGCAATGGCCGTAGCAAGTACGGCCCGAAGCGAATTCTGCGGTCCGGCGAAACAGCCGATGGCAGTCATCAACTTGAGGTCGCCGCCGCCCATAACCCGGAGCAGGAAAAAGACCAGGAAAATTCCTCCGGCGATTAGCCCTCCCAGTAGCGCGGAAGCCAACCCCGACCAGCCTTGCATCACCGTATGCACGGCAATACCGGCAATCATGCCGGTGTACGTAAGCGCGTTAGGAATGCGGCGCGTACGTATATCTGCGAATGCCCCGGTAATACCAATTGCCAATGCCGAGGCCATGAACAAACTTTCCATTCGGTTCTTCCCCGGTAAGACAACTTTTGCCTGGGTGTCGTGCGTGCAGGTTCACCCCCGAACCTGCACACATGGACTTTTCAAGCACTACCGCTACACCAAAGAGCTGTATAGCCACGAAGCAAGCCTATGAAGCGTCCTCAATTAACGCTCTTGGCTTGTCTTTCCACTACGGAGTTGGAGGTTTCACAGCATTGTTCAGACTTGTGGAGATATCTTCAAACGCCTTGTTGATGCCGACGGCAAGCTTCGACATACCGGCAGTGGCGGCCAGCGCGATCAGGGCGGCGACGAGCGCGTACTCGATCAGATCCTGACCGGAGTCGTCCTGGTGGAGTGAGCGAAAAGTGTTCAAAAGCAAAGCCTTCATCTGAAAATGCTCCTTGCGGAAGAGATGGTGAATCGAAACCTAGGGGCCGAAAATCGATTCAGAGGCCTGGCGGGGGAAAACAGATCGAAGGCCTAAGTGGGGGACGAATGTTTATCAATTTAACCGAGTGACTAGGATTGTCAACGCGAAACACCATCAAGAGGGGGACACAATAGTAACTATCTCGCGTACCCTCTGACGGAAACTATTGGCTGGAATTTCTCTCCAAAATGTGCAGGCGATCTCCAAATCGCTGCCAATACCGAGCGACTGAGTTTCATCGTCTGTTGGGCCAGCCCGCTCCGTAGAGTTATCACAATTCACGTGTCACGCCGTCCGCGAAGCACGCTGCGTTGCCCTGCATGGCCGTCGACGATAGGGGTCCTTCGACTGCGCCCGGCGTCGCCGGGCTCCGCTCAGGAAGACAACTGGAAGCACAAGACGATTACCTTCGCGATGTTGAACTGTTAACTTCGCGATTACTTCCCGCGCCGTGCATTCGTTGTCGTCCAACATCCTGAAGCCTAAGCCGACGCCAAACCTGCCAGCCGCTCTGTCATCTGAAAGCCAGATGGTCAGGAGGCAAGCGAATGGCGCAGCAGGATTCCAAGGGCAGCGACGAGCGCTCCGTCAGCAACGCGGTAGGCACTAGCGAGGGAACGCCTCTCCGAACGGCCGAGCATGTATTCACCAACTCTCCGCACATGGTCGCCTTGTGCCTGACCGTGATTGGACTCATGAAGGTGTACGCCAAGCTGGCGCAGGTAAGCATGATTGCAGATGAGTTGCTTGCGGTGGCGGCGTCGGCATTCCTGGCGGCAACCGTTTGCTCATACTTTTCGCTGCGAGCGCACAAAGAGCGTCACCGGCATCTGGCAGAAAGGATTGCCGACATCACGTTCCTGGCTGCGCTGATCCTGACCGCGGCCATCACGATCATGATCACGGTGCAACTTGAGGGCTAGCAGCGCCAGTTCGCTCTGCGGCTAAACAGGCTGCTGAAAAAGCCCTACCCTTGAAGACATTGGCCCTCAGCGGCTAAAGCCTGCGTTCATTCAGTGCGACTTGCGGCACGCCTGAAGGCGTGCCCCTTCAGCAATGGGTTCAGCGAGCGGCGAGGACCGCGCGCGAACGAGTTTCCGTCAATCTCTCGATCGGAGGACAGGACGAGGGCAGTACCGTGGTACGTTCCGCCGGGTACGCGCCAGACTGGAGCGATTTCACCAACTGTTCGAGAGCTATGCTGGCCGTATTTGGGAGCGTGATCGAGGCGGTCAGCAGGCCCTTGCGAATCCACTCCTGTCCGGTGTCGGGACAAGCGTCGCAGCCAGTGAAAGGAAGGCTGCAGAAATGCTCGCGCTCTTCGCCGCTGGTGTTCTCCTCAAACGCCTTGCGCGCGCCGATCGCCATGTCGTCGTTCTGGGAACAGATCAGGCCAATCGGTGTCTGGTGCGAGGTCGCCACGCGTAGCCAGGAGGCGACTGCTTCGTATCCGCTCTCGTCCGTCCACTTGCCGCGCAACGTCCTTACCTGCACATTCGCCGGCTTGCCTGCCGTCATTCCCGCCGCGCGAGCCTGAACGACTGGATTGGTCGCCGGCCCCTGGATATAGAGCACCATTCCACCCTTCGGCATCAGCGCCGCAAACTGGCGAGCCTGAATCCTCCCAATTTCTTCCTGGTCGATGGCGACCTGACAAACGGGAGCCTTGGCGGTTCTCCGAAGCTCCGTGATGTAATCGGCGTTCCGGTTAAGGAGGCCCCATCCGATACCGGCGCCAGCGGCGGCATACGCTACCTGCCTTAACTCCGTGCCGACCGGACAACAGACGATTGCGTCCGGGCGAGCGTCCGGCGCTGACTGGACGGCGTGCAGCAATTGCTGACTTTGGTTGATGGAATCGTTGCCGGCATAAATGATTTGCACGTCAACACCCAAACGAAGACCGGCCGCTTGTGCCGAGGCTGCCTGTTCCCGCTGGTAGCCGTTATCCTTCGTCATCAAAGAGACAAGGACCCTGATTTTTCCCATAGATGAGACCGCCGAAAATACTAGCAAAGTCTCAGCGCGATGTAGGTGACGTGCTCCTTGAAAAAGGGTAAATGGAATCGAATGGGGAAACTCGTTGGTACAGCTACTAACGATACCCCTTGGCCGCAGTTGTTGCTTGACGTATCGTACTGTGAACGGAAGTAGGCTGGCCTCTGGCCGGCTACTCTGCATCCAAGAACGTGGCAAGCTGTTGCCCGCCGCCAGCAGGCGATTTCAACAAGCAGATGGGATGGAAGGAGCCGATGGAGCCACACTCCCCCAAGCGCGCCATCAACAAAGACAAGACTGCCGAAACTGCGAACAAGGCAAGGCAGCACGAAGCACTCGCCCGTTTGAGCCATCATGCCTTGCAGAACAGCAACCTTGCTTCAGTGCTGGATGATGCCGTCAGCCTGGTAGCGGAAACCTTGCAGGTACCCTTCTGCGACGTGCTGGAGAAAATCCCGGGCGAGCCGGAGTTTCTGCTGCGAGCCGGTTTCGGGTGGCGAGACGGATATGTTGGGTCGGCGAAGGTGAGCGCCGGGCGCGAGTCGCAGGCCGGCTACACGTTCCAGACAGGTTTCGAAGCCATTGTCGATGAGGCGCACGAAGGCTCTACTTTCACCCCGTCCCAACTTCTCCTGGAGCATGGCGTGGTAAGCGGGATTACGGTGCTGGTGCCGGGGCGCGAACGTCCTTACAGCGTGCTGGGAGCACACACCGCAACCAGCCGCACCTTCACGCAGGAGGACATCAACTTTCTCCAGGCAGTTGCGAACGTGCTGGCCAATGCGGTGCAGCACGCACGCAATGAAGAAGTGATTCGCCAAAGGGAATCGTACTTCCGCGGACTTCTGGAATTCGCGCCCGACGGCATCGCAATCGTCGATGCCGAGGGCAAGATCCGGCTGGTGAATAGAGAACTCGAGCGGCAGTTTGGCTACTCGCGGGAAGAGCTGGTCGGCCAGGGGATCGAAGTCCTGGTACCCGCCCAATATCGATCCTTGCATTCGGCACAGCGTAATGATTTCGCCAAGGAGCGGCGCGCCCGACCTATGGGCATCGGCATGGAACTCGTGGGACGCCGCAAAGATGGCTCCGAGTTCCCGGTCGAGATCAGCCTGAGCCCTATGCAGACGCCGGAGGGCATGGTAGTAACCGCGGCAGTTCGTGACGTGACCGAGCGGAAGCAGGCGGAAGCACAGATCAAGAAACTGAATTCGCAGCTTGAGGAAGCCTTGCGGCGGTCGGACAGGCTGGCAACCACAGGACGCATGGCGGCCAGTATCGCCCACGAAATCAACAATCCGTTGGAATCACTCACAGGCGCTATGTTCCTGCTGGACACCGAAGCTCTGACGCCAAGACAGAGAGAGCTTGTCAGCATTGCGCAGCAGGAGTTGAACAGGCTCACATATGTAACACGCCAGACTTTGGCGCCGCATCGGGAGCCCGCGTCCCCCGTGACAGTTAACGTTTCCGAACTGCTCGATGCGGCGTGCGCGAGCTTCTCTCATCAACTGGACAAGCTGCGGATCAAGGTTGTGCGGGAGTACGACCGCGAGGCTCATGTCAGCGTCTATCCAGGCGAGTTGCGGCAGGTATTTACGAACCTGATATCAAATGCAATCGACGCGATGTCCGCCGGCGGACGGCTGGACCTGCAGGTACACAAGCTGGGAACGGCTGTGCAGATCAGAGTTGGCGATACGGGACATGGCATCGCGGCCGATTCCATGCCCAACATATTTCAGCCGTTCTTTACGACCAAGGGCGAAAACGGTCTCGGCGTGGGACTCTGGATTTCTCGCAAAATCATCGAGAAGCTTGGCGGAAATATCGAAGTGACGAGCCTGACTTCTGGCGACAAGAAAGGAACCTGGTTCACGATAACGCTGACCGCCGGCGGACGAGAAACGCAATCCGACGCGACGGCCCGGGAACATCAGATCGGCTGAAAGTTCGGCTAGTCGTCCGCGCAACTCGTCAGGGCTGTTGCAGCCAGGAAATCGGCTTCGCCCTTCATCAGCATCGAGAGAACACGCTCGGCAGTGTACGGAGAACCATCCGCGGGCAGGAATCGGCCGACTTCGGACAGATCGTCTCCCGTCGTAATCAGGCCAACCTCCAGGTGTTTGCCGGCCCTGATCTGCGGCTGCCCGATGTTCGCCAGCAGCGAATTGCAGAGACACTTTCGTCCTTCGGTATTCTCGGCTTTGCCTCCCTTGGCGAGGTAAACCGTGACGGGTTCGGCAGCGCAGCGGTATCCGATGCTCCCCTCTGGAGTTCTGTAAGGTTCGCGCAGGTAGCCTAAATCGCAGACGCGATGCCGCGCGTCATAGACCTCTTGCTCGGAGAGGGTAGCTTCCAACTTTGCCGACTTGAACGGGAAGCCCGTTGGAGAGGCCACCGGATCGGTGAAGACACGCGCCTTTCCGGCGACGGCCTTTTGCACCAGCGCCTGCTTGTAATCTTCCCTCAACCCGGACTCCGCACAGAAGGCGAATGCGGTCCCAACCTGCACGCCAGCCGCACCTGCCAGGAGAGCTTGCTCCACCTTTTCCGGCGAACCGTAGCCACCGGCAAGCCAGAAAGGTACCTCCAGCTCGCGGATCTTCGCCAAATCGACGATGTCGCGCTCGCCGTAAATGGCTTCGCCAGCTTCGTTGAGCTGAAGCTTGCCGCGAGGCGGCGCGTTATGTCCGCCAGCAGTGGGGCCTTCAATAATAAATCCGTCCACCCTGCCGTTAGCTTTCTTCAACATGGTTACGGCAAGCACGTTGGAAGCAATGATGGCGAGAAACTTTGGACGCTGGAGCGGCGGAAGATCGTGCTCCATGAAATCTCGTGGCACGAATGACATGATGGTGTCATCGCCATCCTGCGCCCCGGCGACGACGAGCGGGTAGGTCGCTGGCTCGTGGTTGACGAATGCATCGAGCACGCCGGGAATTTTGAGCGGGATGCCAGCGCCCATCAACACGTATCCGACGCCGGCAAGCATCGCGCCGTAGATGGATGCCAGGTGCGGCATCTGTACCTTTTCCAGGTAGTTGATGCCCACCGGATTGTCGTGACCATCGCGGGCAAGAAAGACCTCTACGAAGTTGGAGACGATCAGAAGCTCATCGAGCAGGCGAGGATTTTCCTTCGCGTGCATCGGCAATACTTTGTAAGAGGTTCGTTCGGACTTGCCGCCGGCAATGTAGTACGCCGCCCAGACGCGCTCCGCCATTTCAGGAAAAGGAAAGTGGTCAAGCGCATGGCGCATGTGGCCGCCGGGATCACCATCCTGGAGCCGTCTCGCTAGAATCTGATCTAGAGCAACTCCAGAAACAACTCCAAGCTGCCCAAACGCTGACACTGCCCGGGCAAGGCGCCAGCTCGACACGCCCGCACCCATACCGCCCTGAATGATGACCGGAAAATTACTCATACTACTTGTATTGTTTCAGGGGTGGGCCGAGGCAATTGTCAGAGTTTTGTAACAAGACACTCTCTGACAACTGGCGCCAAGGTGGCGGGACATGACGTAGGCAGCAATTTCTACGAGCCGGGGCTGTCTTCGACTGCCCAGATAGGCTTCTCGCTTCAGGCCAGGGCTGCTTCCACCGCTTTCGCGAAACTCAACACTGTAGCTTCTTGCCAGGCTGCTCCGGTGATCTGCAAGCCAATGGGCAGGCCCTCCGCCGTTTCTCCACATGAAATGGAAATAGTGGGTAGCCCAAGCACATTGAAGGGACGCGTGTTGCGCAGCATCAGGAGTTCCCGCTGACGCAACTGGCCGGGCTCGCTCTGAAGTTCGGCAATTGTGGGCGGAGGAACCGCAGCCGTGGGTGTGACGATCACATCCACTTCGCGAAAGAGATCGGCGACTGCGGCGCGAAGGCTGCGCAGCTCGCGGAGGGCCTGGTCGTATTCGTCAACCGTGTAGCGCGCTCCGGATTGGATTCGACGCAGTGTCTCGGGTTGGTACCTCTCCGGAGATTGTGCGGCCCACTCGCGGTGGTACAGATAAGCCTCGTAGCTTTGCACCGTGCGGTCGTTCGAAACCGGGACCACTACTTCGCGCAACTCGGCGATGGGCGCGATAGCACGAAAGGCGCGATCGACGGCGCTGGCTATCTCCGGATGAATACCATCGAAGAAGAACTGGCGTGCCACGCCGACGCGCAAGCGGCCGGTGATCGCGCCGACACTGGCGAACTCAAAAGCCGGCACATCTGCCGAGGCCTTGTCGAGCGGATCGTATCCTGCAATCGCTTCGAGCAGCAGCGCGGCATCTTCGACCGTGCGAGCCATGGGACCAACGTGATCGTACGACCATGAGAGAGGAACTACGCCGTGCGCGCTTACGCGGCCATATGTCGGCTTGAGGCCGACGACGCCACAATAGGCGGCAGGCAGACGTATGGAGCCGGCCGTGTCGGTTCCGATCGCTCCGAAACACATCTTCGCGGCGAGCGCTGCGGCGGACCCGGAAGACGAGCCCCCGGCGATGTAACCTGGTTTGCGCGGATTCTGCACGACGCCGAAGTTGCCGATTACCGAACTGCATCCATAAGCGAACTCGTGCAGGTTGGTTTTACCAAGGAGCACCGCTCCTGCCTGCTTCAGCTTGCGCACTACGGTCGCGTCTTCGGCAGGGACACGTTCTACGAACAGTTCGCTGGCAGCAGTGGTTCGCACCCCAGCGGTGTCGAGCAGGTCCTTCAGCGCGAGAGGGATTCCATGCAGGCGGCCGCGATACTGGCCGTGGCGTATCTCGCTCTCTGCGATCCGCGCCGCCGCTAACGCACTCTCGGCGGTGATGGTTATGAAGGCGCGTACGTCAGCATTCGCGCCCTGAATACGGTCCAGGCACGCTTGCGCGAGTTCTACGGGAGATACAGCCTGGCTGCGCACGAGTTCGGCGGCACACGAAAGCGTGAGGTCTGCTAACGAGCTGACAGTGTTGGGATGAGTATTCAATGGCGCTGCTTCCGCAGACAGTTTAACGGAAGGTTCGCGCCGAAGTAACCGCGCGGCTCGCTACCACGGGTACGGCGCTACCGGGGACAATGGAAGAGCTGTGCAGGGAGGATGTTCAAAGGTTCGAACTCCTCCGTGACAACATCGAACGTATCTTGCAAATATGGCAGCACGGCTCGCGTGAACTGATAAACAAGGAACGCGCCGCCGGGCGCGAGCGCTTCGCGAGTTTCCCGCATGACCTGCTCGCGAAGGTGCTCTGGCAACGTGGTGTACGGGATTCCCGAGATAATGTAATCGGCGGCCTCCAGCCCCTGCGATGCAAGCGCCTGGCGCACGTCAACGGCGGAACCGTGTACGATCCGCAGGCGAGGATCGCGCATGGATTGCCGCAGAAATCCGACGAAGTCTTCATTCATCTCAATGACGATCAGTACCGCATCGCCACGCATGCGTTGCAGAACTTCCCTGGAAATCGTTCCAACGCCGGGGCCGTACTCCACGATGACGCAGGCGCGTTGCCAATCCACTTTTCCGAGAAGGCGATCGATTAAGTATTTCGAACTCGGAATGAAGGACCCGATCATCTTGGGATGCTTGATGAAGTTCTGCGCGAACAGCAGTGCCTGGCGCGATCTTGAACGTGATGTGTTGAGCAAGGCTTTCGCTTTCCTTTCGGTTCCGAGCGTACTCTGCGCACAATATGAGATGCCTGAGGGCAACATAGCGCGCTGGCACTATACAGCACAAACTGAGCCCTGGGCAGTTTAGTCTTTTCACACCCACTGTGTGTGACGCATGTCATATATTGTTTCGCGCGACATTGGTAGAGATAATCCTGCAGACTGTGGCCCTTTCCGTACTAACAAGCGGTTCGCAGGTTAGCTGCCCTCCAAATCCATCGCAAAAACGAGAGGGGCGAAGTTGATCACCGCAGGACAACAGCTTCGCAATCTTCGAGAACGACTGGGCTTTACGATCCGGGATGTGGAAGCCGCCAGCCTGAAAATCGCGGCTCTGCACAAGCTTGATGAATTCGGCATTCCGCTCAGCCGGTTGTCAGACATCGAGACGAAGGGCATCGTCCCCAGCATCTACAGGCTCTACTCCCTTAGCATCATTTATCGCTGCGATTTGCGCGAACTGCTGTGCTGGTATGGCGTTGACGTAAACGCTACGGCTGCGGATCTGGGTGTCTCCGAACCTCCACGTTCGCACAAGGTAAATACGTTACAGAGTGCGACGATCGTGCAAATGCCGACGTCGTTGGACCCCGGGTTCGATCAGCGGCGAACCGCGAACCTTGGCCGCATGATCGAACAATGGGGCATGGTGCCAGTGCAGTACCTGTCGCAGCTCTCCGAAAACGACCGCTACAGCTATGGATACATCGGCAGCGAGGACTTTACGATGTATCCGCTGCTGCTGCCCGGCTGCTTTGTGCAGATCGATGAGACGAAGAACAAAGTACAGGAGGGCGTATGGCGTTCCGAATACGAGCGGCCCATCTACTTTGTTGAGACTCGCGAAAGATTTATATGCTGCTGGTGCGGTCTTGCAGGCGACAAGCTGATATTGCAGCCGCATCCGTTATCACCCGAGTCGGTCCGAACCTTGAAGCAACCTCAAGAGGCCGAAGTAATCGGGCAAGTGGTGGGAATTGCTATGCGGTTGGGCGAGTGTTTTTCGCCCGCGCACGCTCCAGTGCGGACAATGCGAGAACTGCCGACTTAAGGTGAGCCTTGGCAGCTCTGGAGGATTCGCAAGGCAGCAAGAGCTTCATATCGTGCGGAAGTTCCTGGGCAAAATCGGCGGACCTTAACTCCCGGAATAATTCTCTTAGCGGCGTGCGTAGTACGTGCAGCAAAGCATGCTGGTGGGCTTGTAACGCGGTGCTCTGAGCCGTGGTTTTTCCGTAGGTCCGCTCTAATCCCCAATGGCGGTACTTACCCGATGCATCCCGCAGATAAGACACGTAGCGCAGCCGTGATAAAGGCCCGCCCATCACGGCCAGTGACCTGGAAACGAAATCCTCGAAAGCTGATAGCAACATCATTGGTGTTCTGATTCTGGAACAGACTCGTAATATTTTCAGCCACAGAAGGAATCGCGTGCAGGGTATCACTGTTTGTGTTTAGGCGAAAACCGATTGCGATTTACTTGGGGTGAAATACCGTGGAATAGCACCTTCGGGATTGAACGGCCGACCATGGAAGGCTATGCTGAATGCCTTCCATGGTAATGAATACATCAATCGTGCGCCTGCTCTGGCTGTCCGGAATACTGCTCGAGGGTATTCTCTCGGCGGTCATTTTTCGCAAGAAGTTGTATCGAGTCTTACCGGCATTTTCGACGTATACCCTGGCCGGGACGTTGATCGATCTCACGTTATGGGGCGTACAGAAACACTACGCCGTTTATTTCTACACATACTGGTTCTCAGAAACGGTTCTGATCTTCTTGAATGGGTGGATCATCCTGGAGATGTATGGTCGCCTGCAGACGATGTACCCAGTCGTTCGAACTGTGGTGGCGCGCACGCTCGTGATCGCCGGCGCGGTCTTTTCGTTACTGAGTTACGCGATGGTCGTATTCGGCCCTAACAAAGACATATCCAGACTGCCCTTCATCCTTATGAGTGCAGAACGCAGTTTTATGATCGTGCAACTCGGGGCCCTGCTGGCGCTGTTTATGATTGTCTACTCTTTTGGCCTCAAGATGACGCAGTATGACAGAGGCATCGCCGTTGGATTGGCAATCATGAGTGCGGCAACCCTCACAATGGTCACGCTTGTCGCATCCGTCGGCAGGCGTTACGAGTACATATTGACCATTCTCGATATCTTCGGCGCGGTGGCAGCATCATCGATTTGGCTGGTCGCGGTTGTAATACCGGAGAAAACACAGGCAGCAACGAGTACCATTCCCGCACTGCGCATCGAGGAGTGGGACGCCGCTTTATCGGAGATGCTGAACAAGTGAGTACTGCCATAGTTCTGCTGGTCACCGCCGCGGCGCTGCTGTTCTTGATTCACGCCGCCCGTGGCGGCGGTCCGCGCGCAACTACGCCGGAAGAACTGCGAAAACTAACAACAGCAATCGACCTGGCAGCATTCCGTAACCTTATAAGCCCGCAGGAGGACAGTTATCTCAAAGCGCAACTTCCTGCTGTAGACTTCCGCCGCGTGCATCGCGCACGACGGCAGGCGGCATTGGAATATGTGAAGATCGTCGCCCGCAATGCGGGCATTCTTCTCCGGATGGCCGAATCGGGCCGTACCAGCCCTGACCCGGTTGTTGCCGCCGTTGCGCAAGAACTGGTGAACAGCGCTCTGCAACTTCGTATGCATGCGCTACTCGGAATGACCAGGTTGTACATAGGCATCAGGTTCCCACAATTCGATTTCCATCGGGCTGGAATCGTCGATCGTTACGAGAGCCTGACCGAACGCGTGGTGTACTTCGTCAGCGTGAATCACCCCAAACAGACGAGCGCCGTCTCAGCTTCGCTATAAGTCCGGAACGCGCTTTTGAGCTAGCAATCCGCATCGCGCGCCACATCGCCGTCTCAGCATAATGAATGAGGTCAACAACCGCTAGAAGCCGCCCCGAATCCGCTCAGGACGGCCTCTTACACGCCGCGTAGTTCACAAACATTTACTTGTTTGCAGGAGCCGGCTGTCGCGTCATGCGCTGGCGCATGCGTTCGCGCCTACGCTCGGTGACCTGCTGGTTTTCGTCGAGCATCTTTTGCATTTCGGCGCGCTGCTCAGGTGTGAGAACTTTGTTCATCTCGATCCCGCTGGAGACGAAGTCGTTGATCGTTTTGGCAGAGTGCTGTTGCAGGAAGGCGACCTGTTTCTGAATCTCAGCCTGGTTCGGCTGCTCAGAGAAAACTTCCTTCATAAGTGCATGTCTGGCGGCGCGCGAACTTTCTGCTTCGCTCATGCTCTGCTTTGCGCGATCACGTGCAAGTTGCCGCACGCGCTGCTCCTGATCCGGCGTGAGTTTCAGGCGTGTGGCCATCTGGTCCAGCATCCGCCCGTGCATACCCATCCCAAAGCCACCCTGCATACCTCCATGCATACCCTTCATCCCTCGTTGGCGTTGACCCTGACCGGCAAAGGCCACCGTGGCGAGACCAAGCACCAGCGTGACGCAGACGAGTACCACCAGTTGACGACGATTCATAGTTCCTCCTCAAGTTCTGAATGCTCTGCAAATCCGGACAGCGAAAACATCAGTACTGCTTATAACCGCGCGTCCGCCGAATAGTTGCGTTCGCGACTGGAATTCTCGACAATGCTTTCACTGGTTGAGCGCACTCGTAACCTCCCGAACGGACATGCTCCCTTTCAAACTCGTCTACAGCGACGGCTACAACCTCCCGATCGGCAAGCACGTCTTCCCGGCGAATAAGTATCGGCTCGCACACAGATTTTTGTTGGAGCATGGGATTGCGTCGGAGGATGACATTGTTGCGCCGCGACCTGCCACGGACGAGGATGTCCTGCTGGTACACGCTCCGATGTACGTAAGCAAGTTGAAGACGGGTTTGTTATCCGCGCGCGAAGAGCTCGAGTTGGAAGTTCCCTACAGTCCTGAACTCGTGCAGACCTTCTGGCTTCATGCGGGCGGAACCATTCTTACGGCCGATTACGCGCTGCGCGATGGCGTCTGCATAAACCTGGGCGGCGGCTTTCATCATGCATTCATCGACCACGGCGAAGGCTTCTGCGTCATCAACGACATCGCGATTGCAATCCGCAAGATGCAGCGGCAGGGTCGCATTGCCCGCGCCATGACCGTCGACTGCGATGTGCATCAGGGAAATGGAACGGCCGCCATCTTCGGAGGACATCAGGAACCGTTTCCGCCTCCGCAAGCATGGTCGGCGTTGCTGACAGCGCCTCGAAATCCGGCGCACATGGCGCACAGCGAATCGAAGGATGTCTTCACCATCTCTCTGCACCAGGAGAACAACTACCCCGCATGGAAGCCACCTTCATCCATCGACGTGAACTTGCCGGACGGCACGGACGACGGCGAGTACCTTGAATGGCTGGAGAAGGCTCTAACTCGGGGGTTGCAGCAATTCGAGCCTGAGTTACTGTGCTACGTCGCCGGGGCGGACCCCTATCGCGAAGACCAGCTCGGCGGGCTGGCACTCACCTCAGAAGGGCTTAAGCATCGCGATCAGTTGGTATTCGCAACAGCAAAAAATCACGGCGTGCCGGTGATGGTGACCCTTGCGGGCGGATACGCGGTTCGCCTGGAAGACACGGTCGAAATCCACGCGAATACCGTGCGGGCAGCACGCGAAGTCTTCGCGACCGAAAATGGGCCGTGAGTCTCCCGATCTTCCCTGTCGTTTGACTGGCTGGCTCTCCGGCGCTCCGGGCTTGCTTGCCCCTGTTTTCCGCGTGTTATTCTCTCTTTTAACTTTCGTCGCAGCCGTTTAGCGTGCTGCGGCATCCATTCTTCTGAGCAACACTGGATTTTTCCATGCAGATGTTTGAGAACCTTACCGAAAAACTGCAACGTACATTCAAGAGCCTTCGCGGCCAGGGAACGCTGACCGAGGAGAACATGGATGAAGCCCTGCGGGAAATTCGCATGGCGCTGCTTGAAGCCGACGTCAATTTCAAAGTCGTCAAGGAACTGATCGATCGCATTCGCGAGAAGGCGATGGGCCAGGAAGTCATGACCGCGCTCTCGCCCGGCGAGCAGGTTGTGAAGATCGTTCGTGACGAACTGGTCGCGGTACTCGGTCGCGACACTGCAAAGCTGAAGTTCGCTTCCCAGCCACCCACCGTCGTGTTGATGGCGGGCTTGCAAGGTTCCGGCAAGACGACGACATCCGGCAAGCTAGCCGCGTGGCTGAAAAAGGGCGGACACCGCCCGATGCTGGTTTCTGTGGACGTCTATCGCCCGGCAGCGCGCGAGCAATTGAGCGTGGTCGCCAAGGCGATTGGCGCGAAAATTTACGAAGGCAAAGTCGAAGAGGCGAACACGGCGACCGTCGAGCGCCTGGCGAAAGAAGCGCGGCGTGAAGCCGTCAACAATGGTTGTGACGTGCTGATCGTCGATACCGCCGGCCGTCTGCACATCGACGAACAACTGATGGAAGAGATGCAGTCGCTGAAGTCGCTGCTCAATCCTCAGGAAATCCTTTTCATCGCCGACTCAATGACCGGACAGGACGCCGTGCGTTCGGCCGATGAGTTCCACAAGAAGCTTTCGCTCACTGGCGTGGTACTCACCAAGATGGACGGTGATGCGCGGGGCGGCGCGGCGCTCTCCATTCGCAGCGTGACGGGCCAGCCAATCAAGTTCATCGGCATCGGCGAAAAGTACGACGCTCTGGAGCCTTTCCACCCGGACCGCATCGTCGGCCGGATTCTCGGCATGGGCGACATCCTTTCGCTGATCGAACGCGCCGAAGAAAAGATCGACAAGAAGAAGTCCGAGGAGTTCGCGAAGAAGGCGCTGAGTGGCGACGGCTTCTCACTCGAAGACTTCCGCGATCAGTTGCGGCAGGTAAAGAAGATGGGATCGCTGTCGAGCATCATCGGCATGCTGCCGAAAATCGGTCCATTCGCCAACATGCAGCAAGTGGCGGACAAGGTTGACGAGAAGGAACTGGTTCGCGTGGAGGCGATCATCAACTCCATGACGTCCTGGGAACGCGAGCATCACGAGGCCATCAACGGCTCACGCCGTAAGCGCATTGCACGCGGCTCCGGCACGAGCGTGCAAGAAGTAAACCACCTGCTCCGTCAGTACGCCCAGATGCGCAAGATGTTCAAAACCATGAGCAAGCCGAGTTTTGCGAAGCGTATGGCAGGAATGAAGATGCCAGGCATGTAAGCCGAAGCAGAACTGTCATAGAGAAAAGCTGCTGCGTCCAGCAGCCGGGATCGCCGCCCAAACCAATTCAGAACACGCGTCATGGTGAGCGTAGTGCCGTTTTTTGGGCGCGTTGTCGAACCACCTTGTGTTCCGCCGCACTCGAAACACAAGGTGTCTCCACTTCGCGTCTTTGGCGTTCCGGTCGACTGACGCTCTAGTTGTGTCGGCAGTCTGAAGCTGCGGGATACTGCAGCCTCTTGCATTTTCAGAGTTGTCTGATTGGGAGGCATCGAGTCGTGCTTCCCATGATTTAGTGCCTGCGGTATGCTAGACGGGCGCGGATTGCTGCCCAGGTAAGGGCGAGAAAGCGTTGTGAGGTTGCGGATTCCCGCAACTTACGCAATAATAAGCGTTTGCCACCAGTGTCACCCGGTGAGTTGTTCCGGGCCAGCCTGTGGTTATTCCATAAAGGCTCCTGACCGCGTTAAGTGCGCCGGTCAGGCGAGCGGATGATCGGTCCGCCTGCCTGAATGGCCGCCGTGGTGTGCGATTGCTCTGCGGAGTTTTGTCCCTGAGCGGGACCCGTTCACGAAAGGAATTGTTCCTGTGTTGATGATTCGTCTGTCGCGCCGTGGCGCGCCCAAGCAGCCTGTTTACCGCATTGTGGTCATTGAGAAAGATCGCGCCCGTGATGGCCGTTCTTTGGAAGTCGTGGGCATTTATAACCCGCGCACGAACCCGGCGACCATTGATCTGAAGCGCGACCGCGTCGATTACTGGGTGTCGAAGGGCGCCCGCATGAGCGACACAGTGAACAAGCTGGTTGCGAAGTCCGCAGCAGCCCCGACCACCGCAGCGTAATTGCGCGAGAGCGCTTTCGTTCCAGAGGATCGCTATGGCATCGACTTACGCAGGTGACGTTCGCGCATTGACCGAGACGCTGGCAAAGGCGCTTGTTGATGCTCCCGACCAGGTCACGGTAGAAGCTTCGGAGCATGGCGACACCGTGGAGGTCAGCCTTCGGGTCGCGTCTTCCGATCTCGGGAGAGTGATTGGCAGGGCGGGGCGCACGGCGAGATGCCTGCGCGCCATCCTGAACGCGGCTGGGTCGAAGGCATACAAGCGCTACAGCCTGGACATCGTCGAGTAGCCGTCCGGCACGAGGCAAGAACGTGAGCGGACTTTCAGGCAGCCCCGAGTACATCACCCTTGCGAAAGTGGTGAAGACGCAAGGGCGGCACGGCGAACTGGCAGCGCAGTTGTTCACCGACTTCCCGGAACGCTTTGAAGATCGGCGCGAGTTGAGCGCCCTCGGTGGACGCGGCGAGCGGCGCGAATTACGCCTGGAAGATTTCTGGCCCCACAAGGGCGGCATGATCTTCAAGTTTGCAGGCATCGACTCGATCGAAGATGCCGAAAAGCTCATCGGGTGGGAGATACAGATTCCACGCGAACAGCGCGCCGAGTTGGAAGAGGGCGCGGTTTACGTCAGCGACCTTGTCGGCTGCGCGGTATTGGTAGTTGAAAGCGGTGGCGAACGGCGGCTGGGCGCCATCGACGACGTGAACTTTGGTGCCGGAGAAGCCCCGTTACTCGTCGTAAAGGAAGGCCGCAAAGAGTATCTGATTCCTTTCGTCGAGGCGTTTACAAAAGCCGTTGACGTGCCCGGCAAGCGAGTTGTGATGCAACTGCCGGGTGGAATGCTGGAACTGGATGCTCCGCTGAGCCGCGACGAGCAGAAGCGGCAAGAGAAGCCGGAAGACGGCGACAAAGTTTAGCGGGCGTAACGCCTGCGCAAGTGGACATGCGATGAAGTTCGAGATCGTTACGATTTTTCCGGACTTTTTCCGTGGGCCGCTTGATTTCGGCATTGTGCGCAAAGCGCGCGAAGCTGGGATCATTGACATAGGAATCCACGACCTGCGGGCGTTTACGCATGACCGTCACAAGACGGTCGATGACCGTCCGTTCGGCGGCGGTGAGGGCATGGTGCTGAAGCCGGAGCCGATTTTCGAATGCCTTGAGAGCATGGCCATTGCGCCGCGTGAAGAACGCATGAGCGGCACGGCGCGCGAGGCGGTGATCATGATGTCGCCGCAAGGGCAGATGTTCAACCAGGAGGTCGCGCAGGAACTGAAGCAGATGGGCCGCGTGGTCCTGCTGTGCGGACGTTACGAAGGCGTGGATGAGCGTGTAAGCGAACACCTGGCAGATCGTGAAATTTCGGTCGGGGATTTCGTATTGAGCGGCGGAGAGCTTGGAGCGGCGATCATCGTCGACACGGTGACGCGACTTCTTCCGGGTGCGCTCGGCAACGAGGCGTCAGCGCGGCAGGAGTCATTCACTGCCGGAGCGACGCAGTCAGAGGACAATGGTTTGCCGGATTCGACTTGTGCTTCCGGCGGGTTGCTCGATTATCCGCACTACACGCGCCCCGCGGACTTTCGCGGGATGCCGGTTCCCGAAGTCCTGATGAACGGGAACCATGACGAGATTCGGCGCTGGCGTCGTCGCCGCGCGCTGGAAAAAACGCTGAGGAACCGCCCCGACCTGCTGGAAAAGGTGGCGCTCAGCGAAGAAGATAAAATTCTGCTCGCGCAGATACAAGGCTTGGAAGTTCCGGGCCGGCGGCGAGGGCGGGCAAAACGAGACAGAATCTGACGGATCTGGCTGGCGGCTGCGCCACCGACCGCAAGTAGAAGGAAAACGACCATGTCGACATCACCGATTATTGCCAAACTGCTCGCGAAGGCGCAGCGTACCGACATCCCCAACTTCCAGCCCGGCGACACCGTTCGTGTACACGTGAAGATCAAGGAAGGCGATAAAGAACGCGTCCAGGTCTTCGAGGGCACCGTTATCTCGAAGAGATTCGGCTCACAGCCGAGCTTCATGGTTCGCAAGATGAGCTTCGGCCAGGGTGTCGAGCGTATCTTCCCGACGAACTCCAAGGTCGTCGACAAGGTGGAGATCGTCCGCTCCGCGAAGGTTCGCCGCGCCAAGCTGTACTATTTGCGCGCGTTGCGCGGCAAGGCTGCCCGCTTGAAGGAAGCCGATAGGGCTTAGTCCGGCGCGGACTTCTTTCGTTGCCATAGCACGGCAGTTGCGCGAACCGGCTGCATGGGACGTCTGTTCTGCCGGGAGTTCTAATATCGAAGCCTCAGTCCGCATCTACGCGCGGGCTGAGGCTTTTTGTTTTTGGCGCATGACACCGGCGCTTGCCTTGGCCGCCATAGCGTGAGACGCTAGGCGTAGATTCACTTTGGACCTTCGTCGTGCCACGCCGAGCCACCCCAAAATCATCGGGCGGGAAGAATGCCATATCGAAAGCTGCGGCGAAGCTGCGATTGCTCAAAAAGCTGAAGTGCACGACCAGGTTCGAGAAGGCGGCATGGGACACAGGCGCTCGCCTGATCGCTGGCGTGGATGAAGTAGGGCGCGGATCGCTCTTCGGACCCGTCGTCGCTGGCGCCGTAATTCTCGACCCCAACTATCGGATCAAAGGACTGCGCGATTCCAAGTTGCTGCCGGCATCCAGGCGCGAACAACTGGCCAAGCGCATACGCGAGCACTCCATCGCATACGCCATTGCGGCCGTGGATGTCGCGCGGATCGACCAGCTCAACATTTACTGGGCTTCGCAATTGGCAATGGTTGAAGCAGTTTCCAAACTTGTCACAAAGCCCGATCACCTTCTGATCGACGCCATGAGCATTCCCTACGAATGTTCGCAGACGAAAATCATTCATGGCGACGCGCTTTCGGCTTCGATCGCCGCCGCATCGATCATCGCAAAGGTCGAGCGCGACGCGATGATGCGCGAGTGGGATCCGATCTATCCGCAGTACGGGCTGGCGTCCAACAAGGGCTACTACACGCAGAAGCATCTGAAGAGCCTGCGTGAGCATGGACCTTCGCCTTTGCACAGGCAGTCGTTTGCTCCCGTCTGGAACTCGACGGCAGGACAGGCGATGCTGGGCTTCATGCTGGAAGACGACGAAGCACCGGAAGCGGCACTCCAGGCACTGGCATCGGAGGAGCTCGGTTCTTCGGAAGAACTCGGCGAGACCGTTCTGATCGCCGGCGAAAGCTGAGCCTGCAAGCTACCCTGCCCTGCACTTTCCCATTTTCCGCAACACCTCTACAACAATTCAAAGTGGAAGCGTGTGAGGAGTTCACCCTGCGGGGACAGGACTTCCAGCGCCATGCGGGCATCGACGGGTATGTCGCCGGTGTTGAACGAGACGCGGTAAATGCGCTCGTCGTAAGGCAGGTCCGCCGGGACGCCGATGAGTTGCACCGCGATTGGCTGCATGATCTCCAGATTCAGCGCGCGAAAAACCTTCAGGCGGAAATGCAGTCCAAGCAGCATGGCGTTCAGGTCGGTGGGTTCATCAATTCGCGCGATGTCGGTCGTCAGCATCGTCGGGTCAAGCGCAGTAGCTGTTACGCGGAAGTTGAGTGTAGCGGGATAATTTTGGAGTTGCTGGCCATCGCGAGTCTCAACCAAGCCGCCCTTAAATGCGCGGGTGATCTTGAGACCATCCAGTTCCTCGTTTTCCGCTGAACCTAGTACGAAGAAGATTCTGTGGGCCGAAGCCAGTTCGAAACCCTCTGCGCCCAGTGGTAGAGGCGAGCGGTACCACAGTACCGCTTTTGAGTAATCTTCGGCCTGCGACATGGCCGCGGCGATCAGCATTGTGACACTGAGCAGAGTTGCAAGTGCTTCCCTGGACACGAGATGGGAATGGTTGTCCCGCAGTGGCATGGCCGATGTTCCCGTGATACATCTGATGTCGATGCAAGCGGCACACCACTTGCCAGTACCTCGCGGAGGATAGAACCACTCTTGCTGACAAGCCAGAGCGTCATGTCGACCCGAGCGCCGAAGGCGCGAGTTGAGACACCTTATGTTTCCGTGTGGCGGAAACACAAGATAGTTGACTACGCTCACCATGACTCGTGTTCCGACTTGGCTTCGGCAGTTCAGGCGTCATCTCCCGATGACGCCCTTGTCTGGGAGACGCTACTACTCGCTGGGCTTCGGTTCGGGCTCCGGCGGCGTCGTGACCTTTGGCTTGATGATGTCGCCGATGAAGTCCGGCTTGCTGCTGTCCCGAACAAGGTGCGGATAGCGCAGCCCGTCGTGGTAGTCGAGCGAAACCGCTTTGAAGTATTCGGCGTTCTCAATCAGCAACTGCAATGGTTCGCGACTGTTCTTGCTGGCCTTGAGCGCATCGCGCATGACATCGGGCGAGAACTTGCGTCCGTTCACGGCCACGACGCTCATTCCGGGACCGATGCCCGCCTTTGCGGAGATCATGTCGTGGATGGCATCCGATACCTTGCCGTCTTCCTTCAGCAGCAACCCGATGGATGCCGACGCGTCCAGCGCTTTTCCAGAAGTCTCGTGCGCCTTGGTCAGGTCGGAGGGAGTGTCGGTGTAAACGACGCGCCACCCGCCACCTTCGATGCCGCCTAGCGGTGCATTCGGGGCGATGTTGATGATGCGATCGGTCAGGAATTTGCGCCAGTCGTAGGGCGCAACCTGGTTCAGCGTGCTGACGACATCGTCGAACGTGTACGTCCTAACCATGGGACCGCTATTCTGGCCGCCATGGAAGAGGTGTGCGAAATCGTCCATCGATTTCTTGTTGCCGGTCTGTTGGCGGATGATGACGTCGGCTTCCAGCCAGATCAGCGCGCCTTCGTCGTAGAAATCGACACTGCGTCGCCATGAGGTCCACGGGCCGCCAGCCCCGTACAGGCTCTGCGCGGCGGTGGCGGTGTCTTCCAGCGAACGCCACTGCCGACCGGGGCGGTGCGTGAATTCTTCTGCGACGATCGCCATCTGGTCGCGGAACTGCTCCGGTGTCCAGAGACCGCTACGCGCAGTGAGTACGTATCCCAGATATTCGGTGAGACCCTCGTAAACCCAGAGCAGTTCGCTCTGCATGGGCGTCTGGTACTCGGGGGTTGCGAGGTCCGCCGGGCGACGGTATTTGCCGTTCCATGAGTGTACGTATTCGTGCGGCAGTAGCGACGCACCCAGGACTCGCTGCGTCTCATCGACCATGAAGCGTTCGGGAAGTCGGCTGTCGTTCGATTCGTGATGCTCGAGTCCGAAGTGTGCAACGTGGTCGCTGAGTGATAGCAGAAAATGATAGTCACGATAGTGGCGAGCGCCGAAGAGAGCGCCAGCTTCGGAGACGAGGTTATTGAAACCCTGGTTCTGCTCCTTCGTCATCTGCAGCGCGGCTTCGCTGTCAGCAGCGATATCCATCTCGTGCGGCGGATTCTGCCCCTGCGACAAAGGCACGGTGCTGAGGTGCGCGCCCATGATGACCGGGGAATCAACCAGCGTGGTTAGAGATGCGGGCGCGAAGTCGACAACATCACCTCCGCGATTTGCAACGGGTAGTGCCGTGCCGAACTTCCATCCGGCAGGCATGCGCAGACTGGCGCGCACCTGGACCTGGTCCGAGCCCCATCCCTTGGGATAAAGAACCATCCAGTTCCAACTCAAGACGGCCATTTGAGCGGTCGCGGAAGTGCCTGAACTGAAGCCGCCAGGCATCTCAGTCGGCGACATGTAGTCCATGGCTACCTCGACAGTATTTGCGCCCTGAGGTATCTCCACGTGATAGGTGAACATATCGAGCGTGTCGCGACGCCACGGCAGCGTTTTGCCGGCCGCGGTAAAGCGCAGGCCAGCCGTATCGACGACAGGCCCCGTTGGACCGTGCTCGCCGGGAAGCCACTGGGGATAGTAGACCGTGAACGGGCCAGACTTCGCCGGAATGGTCATGCGCGCGTGGAAGATCTTGCGTGGAGCTTCGCTGGCATCGACGGCGAGGGTGATCGTGGGCGCCGAACCTTGCGCCGCCTGCGCCGAAGCCTTGGCTGCGCCCTTCGGCCTGGAAGACTGCTGGGCGTTGAGCGCGAGTGACGCGAACAGTAGCGCGAACAGCAACGGGGAGCGTCTATGCATCATGCGGACTCCTTTGGGTGAAACCGCAAACAGAGTGGGCCCTGATGTCAAGCGCAATACCGCGACACCCGCAGGTGCTCACGAGCGCAGATTGTTTGATTTGTGTCGAGCTACGAGGGTTTCTTCTTCTTGCTGCCGGGTTCAGGCCGCGGGTCGCCCAATTGCCCACTTACACTGGCGAGGACCTTGTCGAAGGCTTCCTGCGCCGTCATCTGCTTCCCGCCTTTGTTGTGGCGGTACTTGTGTTCGCTGTTGCAGGTGCGGCACATCACCTTCACCACTTCTTCGCCAGTCATGGCAACAACAGAGTGGTCCGTGGTGCGCTTGCAGCGGCTGCAGTAGTCGTCGATATAGTCGCCCAGACGCATTGGCTTGCCTCGCAGGCGCCGTGCGCCTGATTGCGCAGAGTTTAGCACAGTGGCGCCGCCCTGCCGTAGAGTGCAACAGGGCATACCAAGAGCAGCTACAACTCTCGGGAGCAGCTTTCGCGATGGTATGATTGCCCCGTGCAACAGCACTCAAATCGTGGACGTTTCCTCACCATCGAGGGCCTCGACGGTTGCGGCAAAAGCACGCAACTGGAGCGCCTAGCAGCCGTTCTCCGCTCTGAAGGTATCGAGGTAGTGATCACGCGCGAACCCGGAGGCACACCCATCGGCGAAAAGATACGGGCAGTGCTGCTGGATTCGCGCACGCAAGGACTCGCGCCAATGGCGGAGTTGGCCTTGATGTTCGCGTCGCGCGCGCAACAAATCGAGCAAACCATCAAGCCGGTGATAGCGGCGGGTAAATGGGTGCTATGCGATCGCTTCACCGATTCGTCGGAAGCCTACCAGGGCGGCGGCCGGCAACTTGGCAGCGAAGCCGTGCTGGATCTGCATCGAGTGATTTGCGGAGGGCTCCAGCCTGACCTGACGATTCTGATGGACTCCGATGTGGCGGCAAGCGTGATGCGTGCGCGGCGGCGCAACCAGCAGAAAAGCGCCGAAGACGCGGCGCAGGCAGACGAGAACCGCTTCGAACAAGAGAGCCGCCAGTTCTTCACGCGTGTGCACAACAAGTATCTGGAGATCGCGGAGCGCGAGCCGGAGCGTGTTGTTGTCGTCGATGCGCGCAAGCCAGCGGACGTGGTACATCCTAAGATTGTGGAGGCCGTAAGATCGCGCCTGCTGAATTGCGCAGCGGGTACAACGGGCAAGCGAGCACGCTAGGTGAGGAATGGGTTTTTCTGAGTTCCACGGCAATGCGGAAGTAGTGGGTCGCTTGCGCGAGATGCTGGCGCGCGACCGTTTCCCTCATGCGGTCATCCTCACCGGGCCGCGTGGCGCGGGCAAGTACACGCTTGCGCAGATGGTCGCGAAGGCGATGAACTGCCTCAATCGGCCGCAACGCGGAGAATTGTTCGGCGGAGGTACCGATGAAGCCGAAGTGCTTCCAGACTTCTGCGGCGAGTGCACCAACTGTGTGCGAATCGCTCAAGCCGACCGCCTGGAAGAACGCTGCGCAGAGGCCGTGGAAGCTCGCGAAAACCTCCGCGAGACAGACAAAAAAGAAACGCGCATCCTGATCCAGACGCACCCGGAAGTGCTCGTCATTCCCCCTGACCCGCCACAGATGATGATCAAGGTGGACCAGGTCCGGCACGTGACGGCGAACATCTATTACCGCCCAGCGGAAGGCGGACACAGGGTATTCATTTTCACCGACGCGGCATTTATGAAGGAAGCCGCGAATGCGCTGCTAAAAGTCCTGGAAGAGCCTCCGGATTACGCGACGATATTCCTGCTGGCAGAGAACGCGACGGCGCTGCTGCCGACCATTCGCTCGCGTTGCATCACGCTGCATCTCGCGCCATTACCCGCGGAAGAGATCGAGCGCGATCTGGCACATAGGATCGAGTGGAACCCCAAGCAGCGCGCACTTGTCGCACGGCTCGCTGCGGGAGCCGTTGGCCGCGCCCGCAGCTTCGACCTGAACGCCTATCTTGCGGCCCGCAACGACGCCCTGACGCTGCTCCGCACCGCGCTGAACGCCGAGAAGTCTGGTCGTGGAGCGGACGCCGACCACTCGGCGCTCTTCCGCACAACGGAAAGCTATCGTGCGGGCGCCGAGGGCAAAGGCAAGACCGACCAGATGATCTCCACGCTATACAACCTGCTGCAGGACATCATGTTCCTGAAATCGAAGACGCCTGACCTCGTGCGCAATATCGATATTGCGCCGGAGTTGGAAGCAATGGCGCAATCGGTTGACTTCGGCTGGATCAGCCGCGCAGCTGATCGTGTCGGCGATGTCCAAACCGGGATGAGACGCAATCTGTTGCGTTCGCTCTCGCTGGACGCGCTGGCGTTCTCGCTCGAAACCGAGTGAGTCCAACCGAGTAGTTGACGTAAATCGGCGAGCCGTGGCGTTGACCCTCCCAATCCTGCCTCTGCTGCGGATGGACCGTCAGCAGGGATTGTCACCCCTTTTGGCGTGTGGTAGTTTTAAAGCAAGTTCACCTCCTAGAAGAACCTGGTCAAAAATCGCCATACGTCTCCGCTTCGATCCCGCGCGCGCAAATGGCGAAAACTAGCCAGACCGAACTTACCGATCTCCTGCAGTGCTCAATTTCGCAGGGACGTACTCCCAAAGGGGAGCAAGGTTTGCCCATGAAGAATGGAATGGATTCAACCGCTGCCGCTTACGCACCTGAACCGGATGGATTCGGGAACCGTAAACTGATTCGGCCTTCGCTGACCCGCGAACACGCTCGAACAGCAGAGGCAGCGGTGGAACGTCGCGAACGCGCCGAACGCTCGCCCTCGGCCTCAACAAAAAAAACAACCCCGCCCGAACAGACGCACGCCGAGAACTTCTACTACCAGAAACAAATGCAGTCAAAGACGCCAATGGTGGTGGTGTTGAACGACGGCGAGGAACTGCACGGAGTCATCGAGTGGTACGACAAGTACTGCATCAAGCTGACGCGCGCAGGCGGCCAATCCAACCTGCTTGTTTATAAGCCCAGCATCAAATACATGTACAAAGAGAACGAACAGAACGGCCGCAAGTAGCAGCACGCACTCTTTCATAGAAAGCAAAAAGCCCGGCACCCTTTGGGGATCGGGCTTTTCTTATGCAATGCTACTCAGCGGCTAAACAGGCTGCTGAAAAAGTCAAAACCGCGGGAAATATGCGGGGGCATCCTGAGCGAAGCGATGAGCCTTGCTCTTCCTGGACGTCTTCTCTTCGCTAGAGCTTCGGCAACACGATTCCCTTCTGGTTCTGGTACTTCCCTTTTTTGTCGGCGTAACTGGTCTCGCAGGCTTCGTCTGACTGGAAGAACAAAATTTGGCAGAGACCTTCGTTGGCATAGACTTTCGCCGGCAGCGGCGTCGTGTTTGAAATCTCCAAGGTCACAAAGCCTTCCCACTCCGGTTCGAAGGGCGTGACGTTCACGATGATTCCGCAACGCGCGTACGTCGATTTGCCAACGCAGATCGTGAGCACATCGCGCGGAATCTTGAAGTACTCAATCGAGCGTGCCAGGGCAAACGAGTTCGGCGGAACGATACAGCAGTCCGACTGGACGGTCACGAACGAGCGCTCGTCGAAGTGCTTCGGGTCCACAATGGCGCTGTTGACGTTGGTGAAGATTTTGAACTCGTCCGCGACGCGCAGGTCGTATCCATAGGACGAGAGACCGTAGGAGATGACGCCTTCCCGGACCTGCTTCTCCGAGAATGGGTTAATCATGTCGTGTTCGAGTGCATTCTTGCGGATCCAACGGTCGCTCTTAATCGACATTCCTGTTCCTTTTGCTGCTGCGGTGGTGAACACCGGCCTTGCTCCTGGTTGATTTCGTTGTGTCAGGGGCGTGTGCCCGGAAGGTGAGCACATCTTACGAGACTTCTAGCGACATTGACAATGGGCGGTTATGCCTTTAGCATCCACACTTTAGCCTCAGTTCGCCGGGTTGATGGGGTCGGCTAGCCCCGGATGTTGATACCCGTCTTGGAGCGCGGCGTGATCAAGCTGGACATCATCAACGAAGTGGTTAACAAAACCGGAGTTACGAAGACCAAAGCCGAGGCGGCGGTCGAGACCGTTTTCGAGAGTATGAAGAAAGCCTTGGCGCACGGCGACCGCATCGAACTGCGCGGTTTCGGCGTCTTCAACGTTCGTCCGCGGAAGACCGGCATCGGACGCAACCCGCGCACGGGTGCGGAAGTCAATATTCCCCCAGGCAAAGCCGTACGCTTCAAGCCGGGCAAAGAACTACAGTCGATCGACTAATCTGTTGCTCCCGGCGGAGGTGCCGGGAGCATGGCTATGCCACGTCCGCAAAACCGTTTCCCCATCTAAGTATCCCGATGTCCGATCCTATCCCGCCGATCGCCTCGCATGAGGTTCTGCCGCACGAGGTTTACGTCATCCAACCCCGACGGCGGCACTACCAGTTGCACCTGTTCCTTTTGCTCACAACGTTCTTTACCACGCTGGTAGTCGGCGCGCGGCTACAAAGCAACTTTCTCCAGAACCTGCCAGCGTTTTCCACTGCCGACGACGCACTGCCGTTGTTCCCGCTGCAATGGATTGTCGAGGAGCCAGGACGGCTGCTGCTCGGACTGCCATTCTCACTGACGCTGATGGGCATCCTGCTGGCGCACGAGATGGGTCATTATCTCTATTGCCGCGAGTACGACGTCTACGCCACGCTGCCATTCTTCATCCCAGCGCCGACTCTCATCGGTACGTTGGGGGCATTTATCCGAATCCAGTCGCCCATAAGGTCGCGGGCCGCGCTATTCGACATCGGCATCGCCGGACCAATTGCCGGATTCGTCGTGGCGGTTCCCGTCATGATCGTAGGGCTTATGCTGTCGAAACCACTCAACGGCGCGCCCGCTTCCGAAATCGAGTTCGGGTTTCCTCTAGTCTTCTGGGTCGCCCACGCAATCTTGGCGCCAGTGTTTCCGAACACGGCCGTTCCGCTAGATCACTTGTACCTGCACCCCGTGGCGGTTGCCGCGTGGGTGGGCATGTTCGCCACGGCTCTGAACCTTCTGCCTGGGGGACAACTGGATGGCGGACACCTGGTGTACGCCGTAGCGCCGCGCGCGCACAAGTGGGTCACCCGCGCAGCTATGCTGCTGCTTGTTCCGATGGCGATTTTAAATTGGGTAGGTTGGCTCATCTGGGCAGTCCTGCTGGGCGTAAGCGGGATGCGCCATCCGAATGTCCCTGTGTGGCCTGACCTGAACCGCTCGCGGAGACGCCTGGCAGTTCTTGCGTTGGTGCTGCTGCTTGTCACCATCGTCCCCGCGCCCTTCAAGCACTCGGCTTTCCTGGACCTTTTCCGCTAACTCGCTACTCGTGTTTATGCGCCGCGGCTTCCGCACCTTCCGCTTTGGCGTGCTCATCGTGCGCCGGTGGCTGAAGCATTTCGGAGTAGTGCATTAATTGCACGTAAGCCCGCACGTATTTGCGACCATCCTGGACGGAGTGTGCTGCTTCGGCTTTTCTGGTCTTCGCTTCGTTGAAGCGAAGCGTGAGCTGATGGCGTACCTCGCTCACCAGGGAATCAATGACTTTGTCGGCATTGCCGCGCTCGAGTGCCTGATCGAAAGCAGCAATTGTCGGAGTGACTGCTTCGGCCGATTTAAGACCCGTGTACGGCTGGCCTTCGCTCGCGCGATGCAGGCGCACGGCCGTCTCAAAGAAGTACGTTTCGCCAAGCTCACGTACCTCAGGGCTTGCATCGCGGACTGCTGATGCACGCTCGAAAGCCGCCCGAAGTTCACGCTCGCTGTCGGGTGCCACCCACTTCAGCATTGGGGTTAAATCGCCGGTTTTCAGGGCAACACGTGCGTCGACCACCACCGGCCCAGAGACAGAGTCACAGTGTGCTGCCGCGAATTGCGGCACGAAGAAGAGGGTAAGTGCAAAAACGCTGCGCAGGATTTTCAAACGCATTGGGTATCTCTTTCCGAGCCCTTGATGGCTCCGCTTTTTTTGCTTCTTCTCAAAGTATTCGCAGCCATTCTTGCCGGATGCGACTTAAGTCACACACGCCGACAGCACCTCCCAAATCGGGAAAGCTACGCTGCGGAATGCCCCGGCGCACCCTTCCAATTGCAGATCGCCAGAGCTCCGCAGGGGCAACCCCACTCAAGGTAGCTACATCCACCGGGTTTGCTCCACGTTTTGGCCCATGGGCGTTCAGGTTGCGTCGCCATTGCTACGTGCTCATCTCTATCTGGTTTCCTGATCCAAACGGTCTTCTGCCAAAGAGGAGGTTTTATGAAACGTTTAGCTGCCGCACTTGCCACCGTGCTGATGCTTTCCCTGTTCGCGCTGGGCCAGCAACCCCAAACTCCCGCCGTCGCGCCCTCCATGCGGAGCGATCTGTACCACGTGCACTTTGTAAAAGCTGCTCCGGGGAAGACTCGCGAGTTGCTCGAGAGTTTGAAGACGCCAGCGCCCAACGCCCCCATGCCGGGCCATGTCCTCCTGCTGAGACATCTGCAAGGCGACGAATGGGACTTCGTGGCAATCGAGCATTTGGGCACCCGGGCCATGATCGAAGCGACCGGCGGTCCTACGCCTGCGCGGGAATTACGCGCCTGGCACAATGACACGTACGCCACTGGACCCGCTTGGGCCGACTTTGTGAAGGCGATGGGAATGACCGCGACACCGGGCGCGCAAGACAAGTCCGTCTATATCGTAAGCACCTACCGTGGTGCACCGGGTCATCGCGCACAACTCGAACAGTCGCTCAATCGCGTTACTGCCGCTTCGCGCAGGCCCGGCGAGTCCATCCTCTTGCAGCACTCAGAGGGCTCGCCATGGGACTACCTGTACATCAGCCACTTCAATTCGTGGCAGGATTTCGCCGCGCAACAGGACGACCCTGAAGCAGAGGGCCGAGAGCGGCGCGCCGGGTTCACGCAATCCCCTGGTCTGGAATTGCGCGAACACATGGCGGCTCATCACGACACAATCACGGATCGAATCCCGCTGCCCGCAGCTCCAGCACAGCCGCCGCGCTAGATCGCGAGTAAGCGCAAGTCGCATCCGCAATGAAAAAGCCGGCCCTTTGGGGTTCCGGCTTTTTTGTTCGATTTGTGTTTTACTGCTTGGCTGTTTACACCTCTTCGAGGCTCGGAACCCGGCCTCTGCGCCAGCGCAGCAGCACCCATACCAGCACAACGACTGCGGCAACAATGGCAGCAGTCACACCCAGATGCTCCCTAACCATGCGCTGCGTCAGGTCCACGATCTGCGGACCAAACTGAATGGTAAGCGCTGACAGGATGGCGAAACGCGCCAGACGTCCGGTAAAGATGGCCAGCAGGAAGTGAGGCCAATACATCTCCAGAATGCCTGCGGAAAAAACGAAAAGCTTAAATGGCGTGGGCGGAGGCATCATCGCCGGGACGATCAACGCTAGATCGCCGTACTTCTCCGACATCCCGTGAATACGTTTGAATTTACGCTGCCCGAGCCTCTTGACCAGGAAAGCTTCTCCCCCCTTGTACCCGATGATGTAAGGCACGAGGCTCCCTATCGCCGAACCAGCGGCACCCAACACGGCAAACAACAGAAAGTGTTGCGGTTCCTTGTGTACGTAGTATGCGATGACGGGGTCGAGAGGGATTCCAAAAAATGCGGAATCTACCATGGCAATGGCGAGTATCGCCCACGGCCCGCCCAAAGGGGCGAGCACGGTCATGATGAAATCTTTGTATTGCCCGAGGATGTGCTTAAGAGTATTCACGCCTGGAACGAATTCGGCCGCAGGAAGGGCTTGATCGTAACGCCTGCTTTCTAGCTATGGATGCGGCGTACGTAGCGGGTGAAAGAAGGACAGGGCTCAGCAGCATTTGTGCTGCAAGGTTCGCGTGTCCTACCCCCGACTCTGGTTCAGCAGCCGCCGGTCTTCGCGTTACGACACCAACTCGATTGTAAACGCTGAGCCAGCCGGATGTCGATGTTGGGTCCCTGATGATCGGGTGCGCGCACATGCGACATTGGCTCTTATAATCATGAACATGCCTGCGGCTACGAAGGACTTTGAACGGAAGATTGAGGACCTGCGCGACAAGATCCGTTACCACGAGCACCGCTATTATGTGCTCGATGATCCGGAACTCAGCGACGCCGAATTCGACCGTCTCATCAACGAACTAAAGGCGCTGGAGGCTGAGTACCCGGACATGGTGACGCCGGATTCGCCTACGCAGCGCGTGGGCGGCAAGCCGCGCGAAGGCTTTGTCAAAGTCCAACACTCCACACCCATGCTCTCGCTCGACAACGCCTACAACGAAGGTGAGCTGCGGGAGTGGTCGCGTCGAGTAGAGGAACTGAGCGGACGCAAGACGGTGGAGTACGTTTGCGAACTGAAGCTCGACGGACTTTCGATGGCGCTACGTTACGCTCCGAGTGTCCGCGACGGCGCGAGCACTCAGTTCCTGCAAGGGATAACTCGCGGCGACGGCTCCATCGGTGAAGACGTCACGGCGAATCTGCGCACGGTGCGCTCTGTGCCGCTGGCGGTGATGCCTGCCACGCTGAAGAAGGCGGGACTCCCGAAGGAGTTCGAGGTGCGCGGCGAAGTCATCATGCCCACGCGCTCGTTTGAACGCATGAATGAAGATCGCGAGCGGCAGGGGCTTGCGAAATTTGCCAATCCGCGCAATGCCGCCGCTGGTGCGGTTCGCGTGCTGGAGCCGAACATCACGGCACAGCGCCGACTGGATTTCTTCGCTTACTTCCTGCTGGTGGACGGTCGAGTTTTCTCCGATAAGCAGGAACACGCTCTTAGGGCGCTGCAGGAAGCTGGCTTCAAGGTCAATCCGAATCACAAGTTGGCACGCGGTATTGATGAAGTCTGGAACTTCATCTCTGAGTCGGAAGCCGGGCGCGACAAACTACCGTATGAGATTGATGGAATCGTCGTTAAGGTGAACGAGACCGCGCTATGGCAGCGACTAGGCTTCACGGGCAAGGCGCCTCGGTGGGCGATCGCCTACAAGTACGCTGCGCGTTCAGGCGTTACCCGCGTCGAAGACATTCTTGTGCAGGTTGGGCGCACGGGGAAGCTGACACCTGTGGCAGCACTGGCGCCAGTCTTGATCGGCGGCACGACGGTCACGCGAGCGACCTTGCATAACCAAGATGAGATTGAGCGTCTGGGCGTGCGCATCGGCGATTGGGTGATGATCGAGCGCGGCGGCGACGTCATCCCAAAAGTTGTGAAGGTTGTGGAAGACAAGGAACACCCGCGCGGACAAAACGGTTTCCACATGCCCGAGAGATGCCCCGTTTGTGGCGGCCATGTCGTGCGCGCAGCGGGTGAAGCTGACTTCCGCTGCGTGAACGCAAACTGCCCGGCCAAGCTGCGCGAAAGCATCCTGCACTTTGCTTCTCGCGGAGTGATGAACATAGAGGGCATGGGCGACGCACTGGTCGATCAGCTTGCCGAACGCGGGCTGGTAAGGAACGTCGCGGACGTTTACGACCTGAGCAAAGACAAGCTGCTCACGCTGGAACGCATGGGCGCAAAGTCAGCGCAAAACGTTCTCGATGAGATAGACAGATCGAAGAAACTGCCGCTGGAGCGAGTCATTTTTGGACTTGGCATACGCTTTGTTGGCGAGCGAACGGCCGAGTTCCTGGCAGAGCATTTCGGTTCCATGGATGCGCTGATCGAAGCTGCGACGGATGCGGACGAGCAGAAAAGTATCCAGGAGTTGCAGCAAGTTCAGGAAGTGGGACCGCGCATCGCTGCCAGTATTCGCGAGTTCTTTGGCGAGCAGCACAACATCGAATTAGTGAAACGCCTTCGCGATGCCGGGCTTACGCTCACCGGCGTGAAGAAGGAGCGCGGCACGGCGCTGGCCGGAAAGACTTTTGTTCTCACCGGCACGCTGCAGCGGCACTCGCGTGACGCAGCCAAGCGTCTGATCGAAGACGCCGGAGGCAAAGTGAGCGGCTCGGTAAGTAAGAAGACCAGTTACGTAGTCGCTGGCGAAGAGGCCGGTTCGAAGCTGGACAAAGCAGGCGAGTTGGGCGTGCCGATCATCGACGAAGCGCAACTGGAGAAGATGCTGGGCGGTTCGCTGTCTTCCTGAGCGGAGCGACGAAATCGCTGAGTCGAAGGACCCCTTTCATCTGCACAGAGCTGACAAAAGGGATCCTTCGACTCAGAAGACAAAATTGATTCGTTTTGCAATGAGCGCTTAACAGCTCAGCAGCTCAGTTCAGCAGCTATGAAGAACTTTATCGAAGCTACGCTGCCTTGTTTTTCTCCACGTCACAGCTTCGGCAGCTCGCAGTGACATCGACTTGATTCCGACGAAGATGGTTTTCGAAAGTCTCGAACCGCCTATGACGGCCCTGCTGAACCGGGTATGGGCGATGCAGGTCAATTTCGTCATTCATCTGCTCCCGCGTTTCCCTGTACGAGGGCGGCAGTTGCTCCGCATTGATGTCCGGCACACGGGTGCGATCGATATCTCCAAAACCAACGTCGCTGTCTTCGCGAAGCCTGGCGTTCTCCAGTGCGGCATCGCGTTTGCGCCAACCTGTGTCTGCTTGGTTGTTGAATGATTGGCCGGGGAGCTTCGTGTCTTCCGCGCGTGAAGAGATTCCGCTCGGGCGCATTCTGGTTTTACCAGCACCCGGAGCTGCGTCAGGGAAGACTCCCGCGAGGCGGTCCGGAGTGAGGTCCACGTTGCCAAGGTCTTTGCCGCCGCCTCGGCGGCCAGCCAGCATCTCGTCAGCTTCCGGCGTGATGGTGCGGTCGCTTCCTTCTTTGTGCAGCACGGGACCCGAAGTCCAGGCTTGCTGGTATCGCGACTCGTAATCCTTCCAGTCGCGCTCATTGTTCATCGACTTCTCGTCAAAGTGCGGGAAGCGCTCAACCTGTTCGCGCGTGAGATCCACGGCAAAATCGTCTTCGTGGCTGGCGCGCGAGTGAATGCGTTCGGCAGGTACCAGGAATGTCCGTGTGCTCAGCCATCCGCCTGTGTCGACGACGGCATAACGGATTTCGCCGCTGTGATGATCGAAGATGACGTCCTTGATTTCGCCGAGCTTCTCGTCGCCGCGGCCATAGAGGTCAGCGCCGCGAATATCATCCACATCTTCGCGAAAACGAAAGTCGCGCAGAGTGCCGTAGTGGGCCATTCAAAGCTCCTTGTATGCGAAAATATGCGCAAATCGCCACAAGATAGTCTGATGCTCACGGCTTTGTGGGAGGCGGCTGGACTCGGGAGCAGGCCGACTGCTCCGCAGCGCTTGTGTTCATTGCCGGACGATCGCGTCGCTACCGATCCTGTGTGATCGAGAAACACGCGGGCGCTCAGGCCAGCCGCTCGCGAATGCGCTTGAAGGTAACCTCCAGCGCCTCAGGCAATACGCGAGTTTCGCCCACTACGGAGATGAAATTGGCGTCGGCCGTCCAGCGTGGCAGCACGTGCATGTGTATGTGTCCCGCAACGCCCGCTCCGGCAGCCTTGCCGATATTCATTCCAACGTTAAGCCCGTCGGGTTTGTAGAGGTCGCGCAGCACGCCTTCCATACGTTGCGTCAGCGTCATCATCTCCAGCGCGGCTGGCTCCGGCAGCTTACGGAGTTCATCGAGGTGTTGGTAGGGAACGACCATCACATGGCCGGCGGTATACGGGTAGGCGTTGAGCATAATGAAACAGTGCTGGCCTCTGTAAACGATGTAGTTGCGTTCGTCATCCTGCTTTAGCTTGTCGCAGAAGATGCAGCATGTCGCGTTATCGGCGTTGGTGACGTAGGCGTAGCGCCACGGAGTCCAAAGGTAGTCCATGCCCGGCAGGGTATCAAACGGCAACGAAATCGGCAGGCGCCAAAAAATTTTTCAAAAAATATTTCTTTAGAGTGCTTGGCTCGTGTTGGCACCCGAGTGTGAACTGTGGATGGGGCAATGTGTCCGAAATCTGTGGTGTCCCGGTTTGACACCTCGAAAGTTAGGTTGCTATAGTCAAGGAAGTCTTTCTAGCGCGGGGCCGCGCTAAAAGGATCCGACCGCTGGATTGTCCAAACCCGCCCTGCGGGCCATTCATTACCTTTAGACCACGCCAGCAGTCTGTAATCTCAAGGCTTCCCATCTGCTTTACGTCAGATGGGCCTGATGCTAACAATGGCTTTCGAAGACACCCGCAACGATTCCCCGTCCCTCGAGAACACGACCCCGGCAACAGGTTCGCCTTCAGAAGAGTCCCAGCACCACCCCGGCCCGACCCCCAGCACTACTAATACTCCCGAGCGGCCCGCCGCGGGTCCAACTCGACACGAAAAAGAGACCATGACGGAAGACTTTGCCACAGCATTAGAAACATTCGAGCAAGAGCAAACGGAAGCGGCAGCCAACGAAGAACGCGTCGTAAAGGGCACCGTTATTTCCATCAACAATAACTTCCTCGTCGTTGACGTAGGCCAGAAGTCGGAAGGCGTCGTTCCCCTTTCCGAAGTTACCGACCACGAGGGCAACGTAAGGTTCAAGCCCGGCGATGAAATCGACGTGATGTTCGAGAAGGGACACACGGAAGAGGGCTACGTAAACCTTTCGCACCAGAAGGCTCAGCGCCTGCACGCGTGGGATGAAATCGAGAAGGCCTACAACGAGAAGTCTTCCATCAAAGCTCGCGTCATCGACCGCATCAAGGGCGGCGTGACGGTTGACATCATGGGCGCACGCGCCTTCCTGCCCGGCTCGCAGGTGGACCTCCGTCCAGTTCGCAACCTCGACGCCCTCAAGGGTCAGGAACTCGATGTCCGCATCATCAAGTTGAATAAAAAGCGCGGCAACATCGTTGTTTCCCGCAAACAGATGCTCGAAGAAGAGCAGTCGGGACGTCGCGATGAAACGATGAAGCACCTGGAAGAAAACGCAGTGCTGACCGGCACGGTGAAGAACCTGACCGATTACGGCGCGTTTGTTGACCTCGGTGGCATTGATGGCCTGCTGCACATCACCGACATGTCGTGGGGCCGCCTGACGCATCCGCGCGACCTCGTACAAGTCGGCGACCAGATTCAAGTCAAAGTTCTGAAGTTCGACCGCGACAAGCAGCGCGTCTCGCTGGGCTTCAAACAGCTCACGCCTGATCCCTGGCTTGATGCCGCAGAGCGTTACCCGATTGGCGCACACGTGAAGGGACGCGTGATCAGCGTTACCGACTACGGCGCCTTTATCGAACTCGAGCAGGGCATCGAAGGCCTTGTGCACGTCAGCGAGATGACCTGGTCGAAGCGGATGAAGCACCCGTCGAAGCTGGTCAACGTCGGCGATGCGCTTGAAGCTGTCGTCCTGAACGTGAACCCGCAAGAGCGGAGGATCTCGCTCGGCCTCAAGCAGCTCGAAACCAACCCTTGGGAGACGCTGCACGAGAAGTTCCCCATCGGCGGCATCGTCGAAGGCAAGGTTCGCAACCTGACCGACTTCGGTGCATTCATCGAGATTGAAGACGGCATCGACGGACTGGTCCACGTCAGCAACCTGAGCTGGACCAAGCGCGTCAAGCATCCGTCTGAAGTGCTGAAGAAGGGCGACAAAGTACGCGCGATCGTTCTGGCCATAGAGCCTGATCAGCGCCGGCTGTCACTCGGAGTGAAGCAGTTGCAGCCTGACGTTTGGGAGACCTTCTTCGACCAGCATCGCGTCGGAGACGTCATCCACGGCAAGGTGCTGCGCCTGGCGAGCTTTGGTGCATTCGTTGAAATCGCGGAAGGCGTTGAAGGTCTGTGCCACAACTCCGAAGCGACCGACGAAACTGGCGGCACGTTCAAACTGGAACCCGGACAGGAATTCGACTTCAAGATCATCAAGATGAATCCTGAAGAGAAGAAGGTCGGCCTCAGCATTCGAGCGGTAGGCGAAGAAGCCACCCGCCACGAAGTGGAAGCCTACAAGCACCCGGTTTCGAGCCCTGGCAGCGCCACTATTGGCGAGCTGATGGATTGGAAGCGCGAGCGCAATTAACTCCGCTAGGCAACACACAAAAGCCCTCCGGCGCCGGAGGGCTTTTGTTTTGGGAATAGCGGGCACTCTAGTACTTGCGCATGTGAATTTCGGTTCCGCCACGCTCGAAACGCACTTCATCCATCAATTCATTGATCAGATAAATGCCACGGCCGTGATTGTCGTACAGGTTCTCGCCGATCGTTGGGTTGGGGATAGCGAGCGGATCGAAACCCTGGCCGGGATCTCGCACGATGATGAGCATGCCATGCTCTTCCTGGCAGGCAACGCAACACTGCACCTGCTTGTCGGGATCGTTATGGCAGCCATGGGTAATGGCGTTTGCCAGTGCTTCACGCAGCGCCGTCTCAATCTCGAAGTCCTTGCCGGAAGCGCAGTCGATCGTGCGGACCACAGCAATAATGCCCTCCACGGCTGCCGAGATCGCCTCCACGCGCGCAGGAATGGTGACACTCATTTTGATTAACGTGCTGTCGTGGTCGAAGTCGAGGCTGTGGCGTTCCTCTTTTGAGCTGGACGGTGGCTTGGGTGCTTCCGCCGGTTTCTGCTCATTCGACACGTTCGGAACCTCACAACCAGAAATACGCAATCCCGGAGAGCTTGGTTCAATTGTCTCAATTTTTGGGCACTTGCGCTATGTTTCGAAGCCCTGTTGCATTAAATCCAAAAAGCTACATCAGTGACATGGCATCCACGTCAATCATGACGTTCGAGCGCGGAACCTTGTTCTCTGCCGCATGCTGAAGCATGGCGCGCAACAGCGCGTTCAGCTTTTCGCGGCTGGCGGACTTCAGCACAAAATGGTAACGGTAGTCTCGCTTGAGGCGGACGATGGGAGCGGCGGCAGGCCCCAAAACTCTGATGCCTTCATGGCGCGTACCCTCGAACCACTTGCCCAGGATGCCGGAATAGCGCAGTGCCTCCTCGACCTTGTCACTACGCACGAGCACGTTTGCGAGCGCCGTGAACGGCGGATAGTGCATCCAGCTGCGAAACCTCAGCTCCTTCTCCGCGAAGCCTGCATAGTCGTGCTGGGAGGCAAAGAGGACGGCATAGTGATCCGGGAAGTAGGTCTGCACAACCACTTTGCCCGGCGTGGCCCCGCGGCCTGCCCGCCCAGCTACCTGCGTGAGTAGCTGGAAGGTGCGCTCGGCGGCGCGGAAGTCCGGGAGACTCAGGGCGGTGTCCGCCCCTACGACGCCGACCAGAGTGACGCCATGGACGTCGTGCCCTTTGGCAATCATCTGCGTACCGACCAGCAGATCGATGTCGCCCGCTTGAAGACTATTCAGGATGCGCTCGAAGTCGGCGTGCCCGCGCACTGTGTCGCGATCCATGCGTCCGATGCGCGCCTGCGGGAAGGCAGAGTGCAGAAGGTCTTCGAGTTTCTCCGAGCCGGTGCCGAGAAATTGAACGTACTCGCTACTGCACTTGGGGCACACGGTTGGGATTGCCTGCTGGTATCCGCAGTAGTGGCAGACAAGGCGGCGGTCACGCTTGTGGTGCGTGAGGGCAATTGCGCAATCGCGGCACTCGATGGTGTCGCCGCAGGAACGGCACATGACGAACGCAGAGTAGCCGCGACGGTTCAGCAGGATCATGGCCTGCTCGCCGCGTTCGAGTCGTTCCTGTATGCCCGCGATCAGCTTGCGCGAGAGCACGTGCTCTTTGCCTGTTTCCTGGAACTCCTGGCGCATGTCGAGAATTTCGACTTCAGGCATGACGCGCTGCTCTACTCTGTCCGGCAGTTCGACAAGCGCGTATTTTTTTCGCACGTTCAGGTAGGACTCAAGAGACGGCGTTGCGGAACCCAGCACTACGGCAGCCCCAAGCATCTTGGCTCTTACCGCCGCGACGTTGCGCGCGTGGTATCGCGGTGTTTCTTCCTGCTTATACGAATTGTCGTGCTCTTCATCGACAATGATGAGTGCAAGGTCCGCGACGGGAGCGAACACAGCCGAGCGCGTACCAACTACGATGCGCGCTTCGCCACGGCGTATGCGGTGCCACTGCTCGGCTCGCTCATCGTCCGACAAGGACGAGTGCAGCACGGCGACCTCTTCGCCGAAAAAGCTGTGCAGGTCGGCGGCCATCGCCGGAGTCAGTCCGATTTCCGGCACGAGCAGGATGGCGCTGCGGTTCTCGGCAAGCACGGACTGCATGGCCGCAAGGTACACGGCCGTCTTGCCCGAGCCTGTAACGCCGTGCAGCAGCGTCACCGAGAACTGCCGGGAATCGGCAGCGGCGCGGATGTGCTTGAGTGCCTGCTGTTGCGCGTTTGTGAACAGGAAGTCGAGCCTCGTGCGCGGCTTCATGCCACTCACGGTGAAGTCGGCTTTCTCTTCCGCAATCTCCACGATGCCACGCTTGACCAGCGTCTGGAGCGTCGTTCGCGGCACGCTCAGCGCGCGCAGGTCATCGACCGGAATGCGGCCGTCGTGTTCGCGCAGGGTGTCGATGATCTTCTGCTGATTGTCGTTGAGCTTGCCGTTCGTTTCTTTGAGGACGGCGATGCGCACGGTGCGACTCGCGTCGCGTATGCCGGAGAGGTCTTCGCGCGCAATCCACTTTTTCGACAGCAGCGTACGAATCACATCCTTCGTCGCGCCGGTTGCGTTGCGCAGCGATGCTTCGCGTACCAGGTCGCCATCGGCAAGATAATCCAGCACGGCGTATTCGACCATCTGGTGCTCGGCATCTTTTTGCGACCGCCTCGACGAGCCTGCCGTGGCGGATTCGTACAGCGCCTCCGACCCGGCCTCAGTGATGCGATACGCAATCGTCTTCTGGAATTCCGCGCCGAGCGGCAGCATGGTGCGGTACACGTCTCCGAGAGGCGCGATGTAGTACTGCGCAATCCAGCGCCCAAGCTCCAACAGGTTTTCATCAAGCACGGAAACGGTGTCGAGGACCTGTGCGACGTTCCTCGTCTTGATGCTGGCATCAGGCGCTTCGTCGTGGAGGCGTGTGACTATGCCGGAAAGGCGCTTCTCGCGAAAGGGCACGATGACGCGTCCGCCGACGACGGGCACGGTGCCGTTTACGCGATAGGTGAATACGGCATCGAGCGGAATGGGAAGCGCGACATCGCAGAACTGCGGTGACGCCTCACGCTGGTCGCCGAGCAGAGACTGGTTTCCCTGCGCGTCCATGGACGCCGCCGCGTTGGGTTGCTGGGACATCTACGCCTTACTCGCTGGACTTCTGCGGCATGGGCAGGCCGAGATAATGCATGACCATCTGCAGGTCTTTCCACGTCTCTTTCTTCTGCCGCGGATCGCGCAAAAGATACGCCGGATGGTAGGTGACTGCAAGCTTCGTTCCCTCGAAGTCGAGCGCGCGTTCAGGCGCGTTTTTGGGAAGCACGGGCGAGAAATCGTAGAAACGGCCACGCAGGTTCGCCATGGAGTCGTTAACGCCAAGCAGGTTTTTCGCCGCGACAGCACCGAGCGCAACGATGATCTTCGGTTGCACGACGGCGATCTGCCGCATGAGGAACGGCGAGCAGGTGTCGCACTCTTCGCGTTCGGGCGTGCGGTTCTGCGGAGGGCGGCACTTGACGACATTCGCGATGTACACGTCTTCACGCCGTAGCCCCATCGCCTGAATCATGTTATTGAGCAACTGACCGGCGCGTCCCACAAAAGGCTCGCCCTGCTCGTCTTCATCCGCGCCGGGACCTTCGCCGACGAACATCAACTCGGCTTCGGGATTCCCGACGCCGAAGACGATCTGCTTGCGTCCCTGCTTATGAAGCACGCAACGCGTGCAATCGCCCAGGTCTTCACGAATGCCATGCAGCGCGGACACCCTGTCATCCAGAACAGGCATTGGATTCACGGCACTCTCCGGAGAAATTTCTGATCCAGCAGCTTCGGGATTCGCAACCTCAACAGCCGAACTGGCGGCATTTTCGGACGGTTCGCCGGGCGGGCGCTTGTAGAAGTCGTAAATGCCGAGATCGCGATAGTAGCGCAGACGATCGGCGACGGCCTGGCGGGTCAAGGGATCCAGTGTCTTTGCCATCGCTATTTGTGAGCCGTGGTTGGCTGCTCAGGTGCAGGCTTGACGGCTCGCTTGCGGCGCAACTCCACAACCGTGTCGAGCACGCGTTGAGCGATTTCGAATTTTGGGGCGTCCGGCACATCAAGCACTTCGCTCGCAGTCACAATCGTAACGGCATTGCGATCTGAGCCGAAACCAATCTCCGACCGAGAGACGTCGTTGAGCACAATGGCGTCCGCGTGCTTCGAGGCGAGTTTCTTGCGCGCATTGTCGATCAAGTTTTCGGTTTCCGCGGCGAAGCCGACAAGAATGTGTTGCGGAAATTTTTGCGTGCCGAGCTCGGCAAGAATGTCGGTCGTCGGCTCGAGTGCCAGGCTGATCGCCTTCCCGCGCTTGATCTTGTGCGTTGCTACCTGCGCGGGGCGATAGTCTGCAACCGCCGCCGTTTTGATCACGACGGACACGTCGGGGAAGCGAACGAGAACCGCTTCGCGCATCTGCTGTGCCCTCTCAACCTGCACTACCTCGGCGGCCGCCGGCGCCTTCAGAGCGGTGGGGCCGCTGACAAGAATGACGCGCGCGCCGCGTCTTACTGCCGCTTCGGCGATGGCGTATCCCATCTTGCCGCTGGAACGGTTACCCAAATAGCGGACTGGATCAATTGGTTCAAACGTCGGGCCGGCAGTGACCAGCACGGTCTCGTCTTTAAGGTCCTGCGCCACCCCAAGCGTCTCCATGACGCTCTCGATGATCTGCTCGGGCTCGGCGAGCCGTCCCGCGCCCAACATTCCGCAAGCAAGGTAGCCGCTGCCGGGCTCAACGACGCGGACGCCGCGCTGGCGCAGCGTCTCGATGTTCTTGCGCGTTGCTTCGTGCTGCCACATGTTGACGTTCATCGCCGGAGCAACGATCACGGGCGCAGTAGTGGCCAGATACAGCGTGGAAAGAAAGTCGTTGGCGATTCCGTTGGCGAACTTCGCCAGCGTATCTGCCGTCGCGGGCGCAACAACCAGCGCGTCGATGGATTGCGCGACGCTGATGTGCTCGACCGCGGAGTCCACATTGGACTCGTACTCCGAGAACATCTCGGTGATAACTTTTTCGCCGGAAAGTGCCGCAAAGGTGAGCGGACGGACGAATTCCTGCGCGCCACGCGTCATAACTACTTGAACGTGGATGCCACGGTCCTGCAACATTCGCAGAATCTCCGCAGCCTTGTAGGCCGCGATGCCGCCGGTAACGCCGAGTGCGATTTTCATTGCTGATACGGGCCGCGAAAGCCGCCGGCTCAGGGCCTCTGCGGCACTACGGTGCCGTTCCTCTAATCGTTTAGATGGAGCCCGTATCCAAAAGGGCTCCGCAGTTCTAAATCACTGAAGAGCAACTTCTTGCGTTCTGGGAACACACTAAAGCTTAAAGCTGATTCCCTTCCAGAGCCTTATCCAGCAATTCACTCGCGGCAACGGCGGCAGACTTCGGCTTCTCAGGGATGAACCACTTCACCAGCGATGCCTGAATCTCCTGCTCGGCGATACGGCAGGGCTTGCGGGATTGCGTATCGACCAGCGGCCTTGCGCCGGACTGAAGCTGGCGGGCGCGACGCGCCGCCACAAGGATGTACCGATAGTTGCTGTCGAAACCGTTGATCAGTTCCATGGGAGATCTCCTACTTACGGACCACTTGTGATTCCGGGAGCGCGAAAGACGCCAGTATCGGCTGAACGCGCTCACGAACATTGGGAAGCAGGTACTGTTCCGCCTTGGCAAGGAGTGCCCTCTCGCTCTCGCACAGTTCGCCTCTAGAGCGCTTCCTGCGCTCTGATAAGACGATTGCCGTTAGCGCATCGATGGATTCCTGCAGGTGGTCGTTCACGAGAATATAGCTGTATTTAGAGTAATTCTCAATTTCTTTTGCGGCGGTTCGGAGCCGTCGATTGATGATTTCTCCATCAACATGCTCAGCCTCGCTTCGACACCGCAGCCGGCGCTCGAGTTCGGCGCGGTTCGGAGGCAGGATGAAGATGCTGATTGCGTCCGGTAGACTCGCCTGCAACTGCGATGCGCCTTGCACGTCGATATCGAGCAATAGGTCGTTGCCGTGAGCATGGGCTTCCACAAGGAAGCGTCGCGCCGTGCCGTAGTAATTGCCAAACACGTCGGCGTACTCAAGGAACTCGTGCTGTTCGATCATGCGCTCGAATGCGGCGCGATCCACGTAGAAGTATTCGTATCCCTGTTTCTCCACCCCGCGTGGTTTGCGCGTGGTATACGAAACGGAAAACTCGAGGCCGGGTACGTTGCTGCGCAGCCCATTGACGAGCGTCGATTTGCCAGAGCCGGATGGAGCCGAAATGATGAAAACGAGACCGCTCATTCGATGTTTTGCACCTGTTCGCGCGATTTTTCTATCTCGGACTTCATGGCCAGCCCCATCTCGGTAATGCGCAACGCTTCGCCAGCCACGCCGGATGTCTTCGACAGCAGCGTGTTGGCCTCGCGGTTCATCTCCTGCAAGAGGAAGTCGAGCTTCTTACCGACTTCGCCGCCTTCATCAAGCAGCCCCAGGAAGTGCTGGATGTGCGTCTTCATGCGCACGATTTCTTCCTGAATGTCACTGCGCTCGGCCAGCATGGCAGCTTCCTGGAGAACGCGTTCAGGGTCAGCATTGGCCCCGAGGAGTTCCTGCATCCTTGATTGTACTTTCTCAAGGTAGGCGCGCAAAACTGCGCCCCGCATTTGTTCTACTTCGGCCGTGCTGTGCCCCAGGTGATGCATGCGTTCGCGCAGTTCACGAGCCGCGCCGTCGCCTTCGTGTGTGCGCATCTCGTTCAGCCTGGCGATGCCCTCTTCCACTGTAACTAAGAGTGCGGATTGCAGCCCTTCATCTTCGGAAACTTCACCCGAGCTGCTCAGTGCGCCGTTCAGTCGCAGAATGGCGTTCAGGTCCGGCTCTCCGGAGATGCCAAACTCCCCGGCCGCTTTGCGGTAAGCCTGTATGTAGCCAGAGACTAGTTCGCGATTGATGGTCACGGCGCCCGTGTCGGTACGTTCGATCGAGAGTGTCAGCTCTATGTGGCCGCGATGAAGATGTTCCTTGAACACGCGACGGATCTTCTGTTCGAGAGCGTCACTATTGGAAGGCAAACGCAGATGCAGGTCAAGGAAGCGATGATTGACCGATTTCAGTGTGATAGTGAAACTGATTCCGCCGTGCTGCCCTTTCACTTGGGCGAAACCAGTCATGGATCGGATCGACATCGTCAGTCAGTAGCTTTCTCCGCCTCGTGACGGGGCGGCTCCAAGTCAACGAATTGGAGGTCGTATAGTCGTCGATAGGTTCCGAGGCGGCTGATGAGGTCCTCGTGACTGCCCATATCGGCTATCGCGCCGTTCTCCAGGACCACGATGCGGTCGGCGCGGCGAACCGTGGACAAGCGGTGCGCGATGACGAACACCGTCCGTCCTGACATCAGGTTATGCAGCGCCGCCTGAACGAGCGCCTCGGATTCCGTGTCCAGCGCCGAGGTCGCTTCGTCAAGGATGAGAATGGGCGCATTCTTCAGCAGCGCGCGGGCGATGCTCAACCGCTGGCGTTCGCCTCCCGAAAGGCGGAAGCCACGCTCGCCGATAACGGTGTCGTAGCCCTCGGGCATGTTCATGATGAAGTCGTGCGCCAGTGCGGCCTGTGCGGCGGCGACGACCTGGTCCTGTTTCACCTTTGGCTGGCCGTACGCAATGTTATTGCGAACCGTGTCATTGAACAGGATCGTCTCCTGTGTGACGACGCCGATCTGCGATCGCAAGGATGCCAGCGTCAGGTCGCGCACGTCGTGCCCATCTATCAGCAGACGGCCCTGGGTGACATCAAAGAACCGTGGGATCAGGTTCACCATCGTTGTCTTGCCGGAGCCGCTGGAACCCACGATGGCGAGGACTTCTCCGGTTTCGACTTTTAAATCGATGTCGCGGAGAATCTCGCGGCCTTCGCCATTCTCGCCGTATCCAAAGCCAACATGATCGAACTGGATACTCTGGCTGAACGCTGGCAGTACCAGCGCATCCGGCTTCTGAATCACTGTATCTTCAGCATCCATGAACGCGAAAATCGAGCCCGAGGCACCCAGCGCCTGCTGGAAGCTGTTGTTGAACATCGCAAACTTGCGTACGGGATCGTAGAGCTTGAACACGGCGATGATGAACGCAAGGAAAGTTCCGGCCGTGAAGACGTGTGCCTTGATCTGGTCTCGACCAAGCAGCAGAAGCAGGCCTATCGCTACGGCGCCAAAGATGTCCATGAGCGGAGAACTCACGGCTGCGGCGCTCACCGATCGCAGGTTAGCCTTAAACAGGCGGTTCGCTGCGCTGCGGAATCGTCCGATCTCCCACAATTCCATGCCGAACGCCTTAACGATGCGGTTGCCGGAGATGGTCTCTTGCAGGATGTTCTGAATCTCCGCCAGCTTGTCCTGTCCCTTACGCGTGGTGTGGCGGACGCGCCCGCCGATGCGGCGAGCCGAGAACAGGATAAACGGTACAAAGATCACTAGCACCCAGGCGAGCTTTCCACCCAGTAACACAACGATCGCAGCCGTGAAGATGAGCGTGAAGAATTGCTGGAGGAACTCGGCAAGCACTGACGACATCGCAAACTGCACCTTGTCGATGTCGTTGATGATGGTGGAAACGAGCGTGCCCGTCGGATGCTTATGAAAGAACGAGACGGAGCGACGGAGCACGCTGCTATACAGATTGTTGCGAAGGTCGGTGATAAGGCCGAAGCCGGCATAGTTGACGGCGTAGGTGCCCAGGTAATCGCAGATGCCCTTGAGCACGGTTGCCGCGACCAGCGAAAACGCAACTACCGTCCACGCGTTCTGGAAGTGCTGCGGCACGAACTGCTGCAGGTAGACGGTGTGTTCAGTGTACGGGAGCTTGAAGAGAGCGATCTCTTTCGACTGCGATGCCGGGTTCAGAACGCGATCGAAAATGGGACCTATGAGCAGCACCCGGAAGGCGTCCAGCAGCCCAACCATCGCCATCAGCACAACGGAACTGGTGAGTTGCAGCCAGTAGGGCCGGACGTATCGCAGGAGTCGTATTAGTTGCCGCATACGAGGTGACAAGCTCCAGCGTCGATTCCGCTACGCGCGATGGCCCGGGATGCAGGCTGACCGGCACAAATGTGCCCTGTGGCTCTGGGCGGGATGATCGGATTGTCGGCAGGAACGAGCAAGTCTCAATTTTAGCGGAGACTCGCGACCCAAGGGATAATTTCGGGCATTTATGCGGAAAAATAAAGCGCGTGGACACCCTGAAACCTTTGGGTGTTCCACCCGGCTTGAACGCCACGCACTGAATGTCCGGCCAAACTGAGGCCGTGAACGCTCAGCGCGGGCAGTCGCGGTGTGAGCCTTTCACCCGGTAGCCCGCTTTTGCGAGTCGTTTACGAACTTCTTCGGCGATCATCACGGACCGGTGCTGGCCGCCCGTACAGCCAAACGCAATCGTCAAATAGCTCTTTCCCTCTTCTATGTAATGCGGCAGCAGATACACGAGGAGGTCGGAGATGCGCGTGATGAACTCCTCCGTCTGCGGGAATGAGCGTATGTACTTTGCGACCTTTGGGTCCAGGCCCGTGTAGGGACGCAAGGCTGGCACGAAGTGAGGGTTTGGCAGGAAGCGAACGTCGAAGACGAGGTCAGCATCCTCCGGCGGCCCGTTGCGAAAGCCAAAGCTTACGACAGAAACGAGGATGGTCTTAGGGTGCGCGACCTCATGCTGGAACGCCTCGATGACGTGCGCGCGTAGCTCGTGCACATTGAACTTCGACGTGTCGATTACGATGTCGGCCATGTTGCGAATGGCCTTTAATTGGCGGCGTTCATCCGTCAGCGAAGACTGCACCGATGACTTTGTCCCCAACGGATGCGGGCGGCGGGTCTCGCTGAAGCGTCGCAGCAGAATAGGGTCGTCTGCTTCCAGATACACGACCGTAGCATTGAGCTGCTTTTTCAGGTCACTGACGATCTGCGGCAACATCTCCAGCCGCTGCCCTTCCCGGATATCGACCACCAGCGCGGATTTGCGCTCCTCGGCCGATTCGTTCAGAAGATCGGCGAAGCGCTGGATCAATTCGACAGGAAGGTTATCGACGCAGTAGTAGCCCAGGTCCTCAAAGGCTTTCAGAACGGAAGCCTTGCCCGAACCGCTCATGCCCGTGATGATGACCAACTCATTCTGCCGGCTGCCCTTACGGCGCAGGCGCACAGGTTTGCGCTTGAGATCGATCTTCTTGATGGTTGTATTTGCAGCCATTTCGTTCATCGTACTCCAGCTCGGCACAAACCGTGAACTCAGCAAAAAGGGGCACCGCCAGTGCCCCTTCCGTATGCTGAATCTGCGAGGACCTTCAGGCCTCGATCAGTTCCAGTTTGCCGTCTTTCTTGCGATGCAGAACTTTGACGTTGCCTTCTTTGTCACGAAAGACGAAGACCTCGCGATCGCGGAACTCGCATTCCTTGACCGCCTCCTCGATTGTCATCGGGCGGATTGCGACCGCGTCCTCGCTGTTGACCAGGTGCGCCTCCGTCGTGCGGTGTACGGCCGGGAACTTGTGGACGACCACCGGAACAGCGGCAGCAACCGAGGCGCCCACCGCCATTTGAAGCGGTTCCTCCGGAGCTTCTCTCTTCCACTTCGACTTGGTCACGCGCTTGGTGTCGCGCTTGCGGCCATTGTGTTTCAGCGCCTGTTTCTCGATATGGTCGAGCGCCTGGCTGATCGCGGTGCTCATGTCAACCGCCTCAGCCAATCCGACCAGGGACTGCTTGCGCCTTGTGATCGTGATTTCGGCGATCCGCCGCTGTCGTTCGGCGGTCAGGATGATCTTGCTGTTGAAGCTATCGCCCAGAATTTTCGAGAGCTTCAGCAAACCTGCTTCAACTTCCTCACGGATAATAGGTGTGATTTCAAACTGTCTTCCGGTGTATTCCACGTTCATTAGCTCCCCTCCTTGTAAACCGAGAGCTTCTGCCAGGCCATTGGCAGAAATCCCGGGAAGGTTCAATACGGGTCGCCAGCGGTATCAGCATTAATCCGGAGGCGGCTGGCAATCGCCCCGCAACCAAGTGGTTCCGGTACAGATGCGGCGATGGCCGACTAAGCAGCTAATTATTCACGTTGAGAGATGGGCCGGGCCTTGCGTCCGGGCGCACAGGCAGCGTTCTAGCTCTTGACTCTACGCTGATGCGTGCTCGGAATCTTCATATCTTCCCGGTACTTCGCGACCGTCCGGCGAGTGACCTGGATGCCCTGCGACTGGAGGATGCGGGTGATCTGCTCGTCCGTCAACGGCCTGGCTGGGTCTTCCTCTTCGATGAGCTTCTTAACGCGACGTTTCAGGATCAGCAGCGACGTGCCGCCGCCTTCAGGTCCGTTGACGCTCTCGCTGAAAAAGTACCTGAGTTCGAACACGCCTTGCGGCGTGTGCGCGTACTTGTTGGCCACCGCACGGCTGACGGTCGAGGGATGAACCCCGATTTCTTCCGCGACTTCCTTAATCATCATCGGCTTGAGATAGTCGATGCCGAGAGCGAGGAATTCGTTTTGCCGCCCGATAATGGCGTAGCAAGTCTTCAGGATCGTCTGCTTCCGCTGCTCGATGTTCTTGATGAGCTGGATAGCGGACTTGTAACGCTCTTTTACGTAATTGCGAACGTCCTTTTCCGCGGCCTCGCGGCTGAGCAGTTTCTTATACGTCGGGTTCAGGCGAAGCTGCGGCATGTCATCGTCGTTCATCACGACCATGTACTCGTCGCCCTGCTTCACAAAAGCCACGTCAGGCTCGATAAGCCTTGGTTCAACCTTGTTGTAGCGCAGGCCGGGCTTGGGATCGAGGGTTCGGATCAACTCCACCGCATGCATCACGCGCTCAATAGACTTGCCCATGGCCTTGGCAATTTCCTTGTGCTGCTTATTCTGCAGCAGACGGATGTGATCGCGTATGACGACGATCGCTTCGTCAAGCTGTTCGGCCATTGCCGGATCGCTGCCGTTTTTGCGTTCGTGGTGATGCAGCTTCAGATCCTGCAACTGCGCGAGCAGGCATTCGCGCAAGTCGCGTGAGGCGACGCCGACCGGGTCCATCTGTCGAACGAGGTCAATCGCTTCGCGCAAGGCTTCGCGGCAGAAAGCGGCGCGACAGGGCTGGTCCGGTTTGCGCAGAAGCATTGGACCGCCGTTGTTGTTTTCCTCGCAATCGGCGGCAAGTTCCGATAGTTCGGATGCCTCGGCGAAAGCCTCTTCCGGATCGTCAATTGCGAGCAGTTCGTCCTGCTCCAATTCTGCTTCCGCTTGCTCAAAGCCTCCAACTCGCGTCTTGCCGTCGTACGACGCCATCGAGATCAGTTCGTCATCGCTTGCGAGCAGGTATCCGTCCTCATTCAGGTTGCCGATAACCAGTTCGGCCGCCGCGCGCACGTCGTCCTTCAGATGCATGGCGCCCAGTTGCCACATGAGGTGGTCGGTCAGAGAGGTCGGCTTGGAGAGGAAGTTTTCGAACGAAGGCTTATCGATCGACTCAAGTTCCGTATTGCTGCGATAACCGGGGTCGAGGTACTCCTGGAAGAACGACCCGAAGTCGATCTCCTCAAAGGGATCCTTCTCTTTGGCATCCGCCGGAGGCGCTTCTTCGGTCACACTGCTGTCGCGCTCGCGCTGTTCCTCGCGCGCGGCAACCTCGTCCAGCGTCGGTACCGATTCCAGGTACTCATCGAGAACGGGGTTCTCAACCATCTCCTCGTTAATCATGTCCTTGAGTTCAAGCTTGTTGAGAGCAAGGACGCTGACCATCTGGACGAGCCCAGGGGTCAATATCTGCTTCTGGGAGACTCTGAGATTCAGTTTCGGCTGCAGCAACACCATTTGAAAGGCCAGAGGTTACGAGGGAAATATCCCACTACGATTCTAAACCAGAAGCACACCGGAGGTGACGAGGCACCGATGTTTTTTGCTTCTGCACATACTTTCACCTTCAGCCTTTGGGGAGAATATCAGCCAAAAATCAAGCAAAATATTAGTGATTTTCCCTATTGCCTACGCAAGCCTGCTGTGCTTCCGAAGTGCTCGATAGCTGCGGGGATTCGCCCCACATGACGCACGGCTGGCGGCTCGCATCCGCCGAAAACTATACGAGCGAAAAACTTTCGCCGAGATAAACGCGCTTTACCTCTGGGTCGTTGCCGAGTTGTTCAGGAGTTCCTGCGCGGAAGATTCTGCCCTCGTTAATGATGTAGGCCCGGTCAGTGACGGAAAGCGTCTCTCGAACATTGTGGTCAGTAATCAACACGCCGATGCCGCTGGCCTTCAACGAGAAGATGATCTTCTGAAGATCGAGGACAGCGATGGGGTCTATACCGGCAAAAGGCTCATCAAGCAGGATGAACGAAGGCGATATGCAGAGGCAGCGCGCGATTTCCACTCGCCGGCGCTCGCCGCCGGAAAGCGCGTATCCGCGATTCTTCCGAATGTGCCCGAGCGTGAGCTGATCGATCAGCGTTTCCATGCGCTCGCGGCGCTCGTGCCAGGAAACAGGCTGCGTTTCCAGCACGGCCAGTATGTTCTCTTCCACCGTAAGCTTGCGGAAAACGGACGGCTCCTGCGGCAAGTAACTGATGCCGAAGTTTCGGGCCCGCAAATACATGGGGACGTCGGTAATCTCTTCCTTGTCGGCCATGACGCGACCCGTGTCCGGGGGCGTTAGCCCGACAATCATGTAGAAACTGGTCGTCTTACCGGCCCCGTTCGGCCCCAATAATCCAACCACTTCGCCACGATCCACATGGAGAGAAACACCGTTGACGACCCTGCGGCCCCTATAAGCCTTTCCCAGTTCATCTGTCGACAGGGTTTGCATTATCTGCTTACTCTAGTACGAGTTACGGTGCGGGAAGCGTCCTTGCCTTCGATCACGACTTTATCATCGCGACTATAGAAGGTCAACGAATCGCCCCTGACCGTGCCGCGCTCGGCGTCGACAATCACGGGTGGGCCTCCGGTCAAAACGAAACGGCCATCGGTTGTCGAATAGACCAGTCGATCGCCCGTCGCACGCCTCTTGGCCTGCTGGATCACAACACCCTTCTCCGCGACGATTTCCTTCAACTGGCTCGGTCCGGCGACTGCCGCCGACTGCTGTCCTGAAGCTTGCAGCACTACATCTACATGATCCGCCGTGATGGTCGCATCAGCGCCCTTAGCCAATACGCCACCGCTATACCGTGCACGACGCTGGGTGTCGACGTAGGCCAACTTGGCTGCCGTCACTACGACGGGCGTTGACTTGCCCGACTTATCTACCTGGACGAAAACGCTCGTGACCGGCTGCGCCGTCGTGCCCTCGGCCACGACGCTCCTATTCGTCTTGTCGAACTCAATCGCGGGCGCTTGCACGATGTTAGCGCCTTGCCAGAGGCGGGCTCCACCGGAGTAGCGCGCAACGCCCGTTGCTTTGCGCGCCGTCATCGTCCTGGCGGTTGCGTGCACCGGGTCGGATGTCGCCAGCAGCGCGCCGTTCGGATCCTGCTTCAGTTCGCTATAAGTTGTCTTCACATCGCCTTGTGCTACTGCATCACCACTGCGGCGGTTCAATCGCATGGATTGCGCCGCGATCGTCATGCCGCCTTCCACTACTCGCGGCGATCCGGAAAGCGTCAACATCTCATCCGTCGGGCTGTAACGCGCACGTTCCGCAGTTGCGACTCGACCGCCTGGGCCGGTGGACGCAATCGCATTCGCAACCTGCGGCTCCGTGTAGCGGAAATCTCCTTCCTGAACGATGCTGGAGATGCCACCCGCAGCCGCAAACTGCACGTCCAGCGTACGGCTGGTCGAGATCTTATCCGGTTGTCCCGGCGTCATGGCGACAATGCGCGCGTTGGGCTCGCCACGTACGACGGTGAGCCGGTTGCGCGAATCGAACAGCGCACGGAAGCTGCCGGCCGTAATGACCGTGCGCTCGCCCGCAACAGCCGTAGCCGACTGCGGTGCCAGCGTGATCTGCGCCGCGCCCCCGGTCTGCGCGCTTTCCACCCGTTTTCCGTTGCGGACATTGAAAACCAAGGTGTCCGCGGCAATGTCAACCGCCTGCGCCTTTGACCCCTGCTGCGGTAGTTGCCGCAATCGAACGGCTTCGCTGGCGCGGATACGGTTGAGTTGGTTGCGCGCGACAAAGTCGAGCGCAACCCTGCCGGCGTTCCCGTCCAGACGGTTCTCACCCGAGCCCTGGAACTGCACCCCGCCGGAGAAACTGGCGGACGTCAACAGATTGCTTGCGCCCAAGTCCATGTCAGCCCGTGGCGCTCGCACCAACAGGGCATTGCGACCACGTCCCGACAGGCGAACATCTCCCGTGGCCGTAATGTGGTCGATAGCGTTCGATTCATTCAGAAGGACGACTACGCGGTTCGCTTCAAGATCGCGGTCAGTCTGCGTCACTTTAACCGCTTCGAGCACGACCTGTCGCGGTTCCTTGGTGATGACACCATGCCCGGAATCTACACTCGTCGGTTTGCCGCCGGTAGTGACGATATGAATCTTTGATGACAGCGTAAGCTGGTTCGCTTTGGCATCGTAAATGGCGCCAACGGCAGAGCCGCTCGCCTGTGGGAACCGGAACTCGATAGCTTCTTCTGTCCGTGCGATGCCGCTCTTCTGATTGAAAACGAGGCCGCTGGTTTTCAGGTGTATCGTGTTCTTCAGTTCGCCAGGAGGCGCCTGATCGGGACGGTCGGGACCTTCGGCATTACCTTCCAACTGGATGTGTACTTCGCCGCGAGCAATGACGTCACCAGTCTGCGGGTCGTACTCAAAGCTTGTGCCACGAATCTGGTCAAAGCGGTTCGCCTTGCGGCCATAGACGACGATGTTCACATCGCGTAGTTCCGCGCGTCCGCCCTGCTTGTACTGGATGGCCTTTGAAGCCTGGACGGTGAAGAGGGTACGTCCGCCCTCAGATTTCGAAAGCGAAAAGCCTTCGGTGCTCTGCTGTATTTCGATACCGAGCCGCTGCGGCGCTTCGCGAATCGCGCGACTCACCGTCATGCGGGCGTACAGATAGAAACCCGCAACCACCGCCACAACGGCTATAGCGATCAGTGCGAACCACGTGCGCAGGCGAGGAATCGAAATCGACATTCAGTATTGATTTTACGCCACGTAGGATAGAGCAGGCTTGAAGGCCTGCTCTATCCGTTACCGCCGGCTCGGAACGATACCGCACACCAGCGCGACTAGGCTGGCTCAGGCGTATAAGTACAGAACAACTGCTCCAGCGTCTCATGGATTGTGGTGATGGTACACACGTCCGGTAACTGGATCCAGAAGCGATGCACTTCGGGGTCCTGCTGCGCCTCTGAGCGCGCCTCCTCGGAATACCACATCCGGAGGTGGACGAATCGCCCGGGTTCCTTCGGGTCACGATAGAGAAGGTCGCTGCTGTAGCCCTTGGCATGGAGCAAGGTATAGAAATCCCGCAGCAGAGCCAGACATGCGTCCTCTTTGCCGACGACGGGCTCAAGAATCGCCAGCGAAAGAACTTGATTCGACATAACCTATTTGACCTTTCTGCCCTGATTTCGTTACTAGCTGGAACTAAGTTTTTTTCTTCGGAACTCGCACTCGGCGTGAGCTTCCGGGCTCTGCGGGAGTGGTTTGCACAACGTGCAACTGCATGAAATTGGTTGATCCGGCACGGGGTTGCGTACCGGCAGCTACGGCAAGCACATCCTTCGGGGCGATAACTCCGCGGCGCAGCAACTCTGCCTGCGCCCCACGCACCATAGCCTCATCGTCCGGCGCCCGCGCCGCCAGGATCGGTTGCACGCCCCAGTAGAGGTTCGCCCGGTTCCTGACTTCAGGGATATGCGTGAAAGCATACACCTCCGCGCGAGGCCTGTATTTCGATATTAGTCGCGCCGTGGTTCCACTCTCCGTGTAGATCGCTATGGCACGGATATTGAGTTCTTCCGCCGCGTGGGCGACGGACTCACAGATGGTTTCAGAAATCGAGAGACCGCGTTTTTCGCGTCGATGACGCGGACCGCCGTCCAAAAGGTGCGCCTCGGTTTCCATGATGATACGCGCCATCATGCTGACGGCTTCGCGCGGGTACTTCCCTGCGGCTGTTTCGCCCGAGAGCATGACCGCGTCTGAGCCGTCGAAGATAGCGTTGGCGACGTCGCTGGCCTCGGCGCGAGTTGGCCGAGGATTTTGAATCATGGATTCGAGCATCTGCGTTGCCGTGATGACCGGCTTGCGAAGTTCCTGTGCCCGCCGGATCACATGCTTCTGAATGATGGGAACCTTTTCGGGAGGAACCTCGACGCCAAGGTCTCCACGCGCCACCATGACACCATCGGCAACTTCGAGAATTTCCTCCAGGTTGTCGATGGCTTGCGGCTTCTCGAGCTTTGCGATGACCGGAGTGTTGTAGCCCTGCTCGGCGATGGCACGCTTCACTACTCGCACGTCATTCGCGCTGCGCACGAACGAGACGGCCACCACGTCAACACCGTGCTTCAAACCAAACTTCAGATCCTTGTAGTCCTTCTCGGTAAGTGACGGGACCGAGATGACAGCACCAGGAAGATTGATTCCCTGGTGCTCGCCCAGTGATCCGCCATCAATGACCTCACACTCAATGTCCTGCCCCCGCACCTTCTTAACCAGAAGCGAGATCCTGCCGTCAGAAAGCAGGATTCTCGACCCCGGGTGAACTTCCCGGGGTAGCGGCTCGAAGGACGTAGAGATGAGACTGGAGTTGCCAAGCACGTCGCGCGTAGTAAGGGTCACGGTGGACCCTGGTTTCAGCACAACCGGCTTGTGGTCGTGCAGGCGGCCAGTGCGCATCTTCGGGCCTTGCAGGTCCTGCAGGATGCAGATCGACCGTTGCTCCTCCTCTGCCATCTTGCGTACACGGGCGATAACGCGCGAATGGTCCTCGTGTGTGCCATGAGAGAAATTAAGGCGCGCCACATCCATACCAAGGCGCATTAGGTCGCGAATAAGTTCCTCGGTATTGCTGGACGGACCTAGCGTGCAGACGATCTTTGCCCGGCGCTTGTTCACACGCTCGGGGCATTCGCCATTGGGCACAAATTTAGATTGGTTACTTTCCATAGTCATCAGGGGTGCATCACTCCAAAGTAGTTCGTTGCGCACGGTTTCACCAAACCGTCACTGCGCCTGGGCCGGAGCACTCGAGCGCAATTCCGAGTGTGCACCGAAAAGGAACCTGGGATATCGCAAAGAATTGAACTCCGCGCCCACCAGCACCACGAGAGAAATCAGATAGAGCCACACCAGCAACGCGATTGCTGTCCCTACCGATCCGTAGATCTGATTGTAATTTGCGAAATTGCGCAGGTACGCGCCGAACAGAACAGTTGCCACAAACCACATCACGGTAGCGAGAACCGCTCCCGGCAACACTCTATGCCACGGCTGCGTGCGCGGTAACCCATGGTGATAAATAAGCGCGATGACGGCGACGCTTGTCAGCATCGCAATGACCCAGCGCACAGCCGTCCACATCCCAAGAATGTACGCGCCCATCTCGTGGCCGCTGTGGAAGATCATCCACGTTTCGATCTGGTTCCCAAAGGCGATAAGGAAGCTGGCGAACGCCATCGGAACTCCCGCCAATAAAACGAGCAGGAAGGCGATCATGCGCTCCTTGACCACACCCCACGTTTTGGGAAGCTGGTAGGCCTTACGGAACCCTTCCATCCAGGAGATCATCACGCCAGACGCAGTCCACAGCGTAATCGCGGACGTGGAAATAAGGTTCTGTACCTGTTTAGGCTTTGCCCCCTCAAAGTACTGCAATACGGCCGCGCTGGTTCCCTGAGGCATGATGCGACCTACCGCGTAAGAGATCTCACGCACAAAAGTCGCGGTGCTATGCGAAGCCACCAGGATGGAGGCGAGCAGCAACACTGCCGGGAACAACGTCATAATGGCCGAGAATGCCGCAGCCTTGGCCACCGCAAACTGGTCGTGTTGGAATCCGCGCCAGAAAGCCAGCCGCAACAACCTGAAGAAGGGGGACATATATATCCGAATGAGGCTAAACAAAAAGCGGCCAGTGTGCAACGTTCATGAAAAACCGGACGAGCCCGTCTTAAACGATACCTGCCGCAAAAAGAATCGCGGGCCTTAACGGCCCGCGATCGCATTGAGCGTGAGTGATGCGGTTACGGCTGCTCGGTTGCCAGCTCTTCCGGCTCGTTCTCGCCTTCGTGGCGCAGCAGTTCCAGCGCGCGTTCTGCTTCTTCGTACTCGCGGCTGATCTCCTCCTGTACCTTCTGAGCGGCTTCTTCCAGCTCCGGAGCCAACCGCACGTTGCGGTAGTACTCCATGCCGGTACCTGCCGGAATGAGGCGTCCGACGATGACGTTCTCCTTCAGACCACGCAGGTGGTCCACCATGCCGTTGATGGCGGCTTCGGTGAGTACGCGCGTGGTCTCCTGGAACGATGCGGCCGAGATGAACGAATCGGTCGAGAGCGACGCCTTCGTGATGCCCAGCAACAGCGGACGGCCGGTAGCCGGCTTGCCGCCTTGTGTGATCACGCGGTCGTTCTCTTCGCGGAAGCGGAACCGGTCCATCTGCTGTTCGAGCAGGAAGGTGGTGTCGCCCACGTCTTCGATCTTGACCCAGCGCATCATTTGGCGAACGATAACTTCGATGTGCTTGTCGCTGATGTTCACGCCCTGCAACCGATAGACTTCCTGAATCTCATTGACCAGGTAGCCTTGCAGTTCCTTCTCGCCGAGCACGGCAAGAATGTCATGCGGGTTGAGTGGGCCGTCCATCAGCGGTTCGCCGGCGCGGACGCGCTCGCCTTCCTGCACGTTGATGTGAACGCCACGCGGCACCGAGTACTCCTTCTCCGTGCCGTTGTCGGCCACCACGTAAATCTTGCGCTGGCCTTTGGCGATTTCGCCGAACTTGACGCTGCCGTCGATTTCGCTGATGACAGCCGTTTCGCGCGGCTTGCGGGCTTCAAACAACTCGACAACGCGCGGCAGACCGCCGGTGATGTCCTTGGTCTTCGTGGTCTCACGCGGGATCTTGGCCAGCACGTCGCCCGGGAAAACCTCATCTCCGTCCTGCACCATGAGGTGAGCACGTGAAGGCATCAGGTAACGTTTGTTGGTCTTTCCGCCCTTGATCACGATTGCAGGCTGGCGCTTCTCGTCCGGCGAATCCATGACGACGTGACGCGAGAGACCGGTCACTTCGTCCACTTCTTCGTGGAGCGTCAAACCATCCTGCAGATCCTTGAAAGCCACCGGACCGCCGATTTCCGTCAGGATGGAGAAGGTGTACGGATCCCACTCGACCAGTACCTGGCCCTGTTTGACCTGGGTTCCCTCTTCCACCTTGATACGAGCGCCGTACACGACCGAGTAGCGTTCCTTTTCGCGGCCCTTTTCATCAACGACAGTGATCGACCCGTTGCGGTTCATCACCACAAGGTCGCCCGCCTTCGAACGGACGGTCTGCATATTGGCGAAGCGCACGATGCCGTTGTTCTTGGCATCCAGGCGCGACTGCTCGCTGACTCGCGACGCCGTACCGCCAATGTGGAACGTACGCATCGTGAGCTGCGTGCCCGGCTCGCCGATGGACTGCGCGGCGATGACGCCGACAGCCTCGCCAAGCTCGACCATGCGGCCGGACGCAAGGTTGCGACCGTAGCATTGCACGCAGACGCCGCGGCGCGATTCGCAGGTCAGCACCGAGCGAATCTTCACGCGCTCGATACCAGCCGATTGAATCTGGCCGGCCAGGTCTTCCGTGATGTCCTGGTTCACATCGACAATGACGTTGCCTTCGTAGTCCTTGATCTTCTCGAGCGAGACGCGGCCAACGATACGGTCGCGCAACGGTTCGATGATGTCACCCGACTCCACGATTGAAGTGACGTAAATGCCGTCCACCGTGCCGCAGTCGTACTCGCTCACGATCACGTCCTGAGCGACGTCGACCAGCCGGCGAGTGAGGTAACCCGAATCGGCCGTCTTGAGAGCCGTATCAGCCAAGCCCTTACGGGCGCCGTGCGTCGAGATGAAGTACTGCAACACAGTGAGGCCTTCGCGGAAGTTCGCCGTGATGGGCGTCTCGATGATTTCGCCTGACGGCTTGGCCATCAATCCACGCATACCGGACAGCTGACGAATCTGCTGTTTCGAGCCGCGAGCGCCGGAGTCGGCCATGACGTAGATGGGGTTCATCGAGCCGGCCTTGTCCTGCTGCTGCATGTTGTTGAACATCTCGTCGGCAACCCTTTCGGTGATCGACGACCAGATTTCAATGACTTTGTTATAGCGTTCGCCGTTGGTGATGGCGCCGTCCAGATACTGCTGTTGCACGGCGATGACCGACTTCTCGGCGTCCTTGACCAGCGAGTACTTGCTGGGAGGAATGACCATGTCGTCGATGCCGATGGACAGGCCGGCGCGGGTTGCGGAATTGAACCCGAGCGACTTGATCTCGTCCAGCATCCGGACCGTCGTTTCCAGCCCGAAACGCAGGTAACAATAGTTAACAAGCTGTCCGATGCCCTTCTTCTTGAGCAGGCCGTTCATGAACGGCATCTCCGGGGCAGCGGCACGCATACGGTCGTTCAGGATGGCGCGGCCCACCGTCGTGCTGACGAATTGACGGTTCAGCACGACCGGATCGGTGTGCAGCACGTCCTGATCGTCGTACGCGGTCGTCAGGTCGATAACCTCGCCCGTATAGCGCAGGCGGATCGGCGTGAGCGTTTCCACTTCGCCGGCCTCGCGCGCAAGCAGCACTTCCTCGATGTTCGAGAAGGCGCGACCTTCGCCCTTGGCATTCACGCCAGCCTTGGTCAAATAGTAGATACCGAGCACCATGTCCTGGGTAGGAACAGTGATCGGATGGCCGGACGCAGGCGACAGAATATTGTGCGATGCGAGCATCAGCACGCTGGCTTCGACCTGGGCTTCCGGCGATAGCGGAATGTGAACCGCCATCTGGTCGCCGTCGAAGTCGGCGTTGAACGCCGTACATACAAGCGGGTGAATCTTAATCGCCTTGCCTTCCACCAGCACCGGCTCAAATGCCTGGATGCCCAAACGGTGAAGGGTTGGAGCGCGATTCAACATCACGGGATGATCTTTGATGACCTCTTCCAGGATGTCCCAGACCACCGGTTCCTGCTGCTCCACCATCTCCTTGGCTTGCTTGATCGTGGTGCAGTGCCCCGTCTGCTCAAGGCGGTGATAAATGAACGGCTTAAACAGCTCCAGCGCCATCTTCTTGGGAAGACCGCACTGGTGCAGTTTCAACTCGGGGCCTACAACGATGACCGAACGGCCCGAGTAGTCCACGCGCTTGCCGAGCAGGTTCTGGCGGAAGCGGCCTTGCTTACCTTTCAGCGTGTCGCTGAGAGACTTGAGCGGGCGGTTGTTGGCTCCGCGCAGCACGCGTCCACGACGTCCGTTGTCGAACAGCGCGTCCACGGCTTCCTGAAGCATGCGCTTTTCGTTGCGCACGATAACTTCAGGAGCGTGAAGGTCCATCAACTTCTTCAGACGGTTATTGCGGTTGATGACGCGGCGATAAAGATCGTTCAGATCCGACGTTGCAAAGCGGCCGCCATCGAGAGGAACGAGCGGGCGCAACTCCGGCGGAATGACCGGAATCACGTCGAGGATCATCCATTGCGGCTTGTTGCCGCTCTTGCGGAACGCCTCGACGACCTTCAGCCGCTTGGCATATTTCAGCCGCTTCTGCAGAGAGGTCTCGGTCTTCATCTTCTCGCGCAGTTCAACCGACTGCACTTCTACGTCTACGCGTTTTAGCAGTTCCTTGATGGCTTCCGCGCCCATCAAGGCCTTGAAGCCCGTGGGACGGTACTGCTGGTCCAGTTCGCGGAATTTCGCTTCGTCCTTGATGATCTCGTGATCCTTCACCGGCGCGTCGCCAGCTTCCACGACGACGTAGGCTTCGAAGTACAGGACCGATTCAAGGTCACGCAGCGAAATGTCCAGAATGTGGCCGATGCGGCTGGGCAGGCCCTTGAAGAACCACACGTGCGAGCAAGGCGACGCAAGCTCGATGTGGCCAAGGCGCTCACGACGCACCTTGGAAAGCGTGACTTCCACGCCGCACTTGTCGCAGATCACGCCACGGTGCTTCATGCGCTTGTACTTGCCGCACAGGCACTCCCAATCCGTGACTGGACCAAAGATGCGGGCGCAGAACAGGCCATCGCGCTCCGGCTTGAAGGTACGATAGTTGATCGTTTCCGGCTTGGTTACTTCGCCGTGCGACCAGCTACGGATCTTTTCGGGCGAGGCCACGCTAATCCGAATCGCGTCGAAATCCGCAATGTTGTTACCAAGGTCAAATGGGCTCGAGCGGTACAAATTGCCTCCTCCCCTGGTCCGCCGACTGTGCGTCCAGGGTGCTGTGGCTCTCTCGTGACCACGAACGGCTCCCAATCGAACCGGCCATACTTGCCGGCCATTGAATCCACGACCTGCACCGCTTGGGAGCTGCAAGCAGGTCTTCGATTCCCTACAAAACTTGTGCGAACAAGCGAGTCTGCGAGGCGCATCGAGCGCCTCGCACTCTCATCAGTCAGCTGCGGCCGTCGCCGGCAACGGAGTACGCTCCTTCACCTTGATCAATTCCACATCAAGACAGAGCGACTGCAATTCACGGATCAGCACGTTGAACGACTCAGGGACGCCCGGCTCGATCGCTGCCTCGCCCTTCACGATGGCCTCGTAAATCTTCGTGCGGCCATACACATCGTCCGACTTCGCCGTCAGCAACTCCTGCAGGATGTATGCAGCGCCGTAAGCTTCCAACGCCCACACTTCCATTTCGCCGAAACGCTGACCGCCGAACTGCGCCTTGCCGCCCAGCGGCTGCTGGGTAATCAGCGAGTACGGTCCGATCGAACGCGCGTGGATCTTGTCATCGACAAGGTGCGATAACTTGAGCATATAGATGTAGCCGACCGTGACCGGCTGTTCGAACTTGTCGCCAGTCATGCCGTCGAACAGGGTGGTCTTGCCTGAAGTCGGCAATCCGGCCTGCTCGAGAAGTCCTTTAATCTCTCTTTCCTTGGAACCGTCGAACACGGGCGAAGCAAAGTACGCGCCGCCTTTAAGCCCTTCAGCGATCTTCATCAGAGCGTCATCGTCCACGTCCGTAAGCTCATCCACGAAGGGCGTGTCCTTGAAAATCTGCTTGATCTCGCGACGGACCGCTTCGGCTTTCGAGTTCTCGCGCATCATCTCGTCGATCTTCTCGCCGAGTTGTTTGCCGGCCCAGCCAAGGTGCGTTTCCAGAATCTGACCGACGTTCATACGACTTGGTACGCCAAGCGGGTTCAGGACTATTTCGACAGGCGTTCCGTCTTCGAGGTACGGCATGTCCTCTTCAGGCAGAATGCGGGCGATAACGCCCTTGTTACCATGACGGCCTGCCATCTTGTCGCCGACGCTGAGCTTGCGCTTCATGGCGATGTAAACCTTCACCAGCTTAATGACGCCTGGCGGCAGTTCATCACCCTTCTGCAGCTTGTCCACCTTCTCGCGCACGATCTTGCGGAGAACGTCGATCTGACGCGAAGTCATCTCTTCGATCTCGTCAATCTGCTCGTTGACGCGCGGGTCCTTGTCGGCGAACTTGATCCGCTTCAGGTTGCGCGTCGAGATGCGCTCAATCGTTTCGCGATCCAGAATGACGCCCTTGGTCAGCAGGCGCTTGTTGGTGCGTTCGTCGTGCAGGTCAGCCTGCACTTCCTTGCCGCCCAACAGGCCTTCCAGACGCTTCAGTCGCTCGTCGGTAAGAATTCGGATTTCGTCTTCAAGGTTCTTCTCGAGGCGCTGAACCTGCATGCCCTCGATCTGCTTGGCGCGCTCGTCCTTCTCCTGACCCTTGCGGGAGAAGATCTTGACGTCAACAACCGTGCCTTCAATTCCAGGAGGGCACGTCAGTGAAGCGTCACGCACGTCGCCGGCCTTTTCGCCGAAGATGGCGCGCAACAGCTTCTCTTCCGGAGTGAGCTGCGTTTCGCCCTTGGGAGTGACCTTGCCGACAATGATGTCGCCCGGCTTCACACTAGCGCCGATGCGAATGATGCCGCTCTCGTCGAGGTCGCGCAGTGCGCTCTCGCTGACGTTCGGAATGTCACGCGTGACTTCTTCCGGACCCAGCTTGGTATCCCGCGATTCGATCTCGAACTCTTCAATGTGGACGCTGGTGTAGTAATCCTCTCTCACCAGCTTTTCCGAAACGAGGATGGCGTCTTCGAAGTTGTAACCGCGCCATGCCATGAAAGCCACGAGCACGTTGCGTCCGAGCGCCAGCTCACCCTTGTCCGTACAAGGACCGTCGGCGATCACCTGGCCCTTCACAACCCGGTCGCCCTTCTTGACGATGGGCTTCTGGTTGATGCAGGTGTTCTGGTTCGAGCGCTTGAACTTCGTCAACTGGTAGATGTCGCTACCGACTTCGCGCGACAGCTGCATCGGGTGGTGCTCACCCTCTACGCGCACGATGATGCGCTCCGAATCAACCGAGTCGATGATGCCCGAGCGGCGGGCAAGAATGACTGCGCCCGAGTCGCGCGCCGTAACGCCTTCCATGCCTGTACCCACAATCGGAGCTTCGGCAACGAGCAGCGGAACGGACTGGCGCTGCATGTTCGCGCCCATGAGAGCGCGGTTCGCGTCATCGTGCTCAAGGAACGGCACCAGCGATGCAGCAACCGAAACAAGCTGTTTCGGACTGACATCGATGTAGTCGATCTCGTCGCGGTTGACCAGCACGAAGTTGCCGGCCTTGCGCGCGTTGATCAGTTCGGCAACCAGGCGACCCTTGTCGTCCAGCTCGGCGTTGGCCTGTGCAGTGGTGTGCTTATCTTCTTCCCAAGCCGAGAGGTAGAAGGAGAACGGCTCCAGGTCCATCGGACGCTTCTTGCGCGCGCGGAGTTCGTCGTTGGCCTTCACCGCCTCGTGCTTCTCGATGTGATCGCCCACGCGGTAATCACTGTCACCGGCGTTGACGATGGTCACAAAGTCGAGCACGCGGCCGCCTTTTACGCGTCGATACGGCGACTCGATGAAGCCGTAGTCGTTGATTCGCGCATAGCAGCTCAGCGACGAGATCAAGCCGATGTTCGGACCTTCCGGCGTTTCAATCGGGCAGATACGTCCGTAGTGCGTCGGGTGAACGTCACGGACTTCAAAGCCAGCGCGTTCGCGAGACAGACCGCCCGGCCCAAGCGCCGATAGGCGCCGCTTGTGCGTGATCTCCGAAAGCGGGTTTGTCTGATCCATGAACTGCGAGAGCTGTGACGAACCGAAGAACTCGCGGATGGCAGCCATCACTGGCTTGGCATTCACGAGGTCGTGCGGCATCGCCGTAGACATCTCCTGGTACACGCTCATCTTTTCCTTGATAGCGCGTTCCATGCGGACCAAGCCGATGCGGAACTGGTTTTCCATCAACTCACCAACGGCGCGCACGCGGCGATTGCCGAGATGATCGATGTCGTCCACCGAGCCGATGTTCTTGCGCAGCTTCAGCAGGTAACGGATGGTTCCGTAGAAATCGTCCGGCTCGAGGGTGCGATTGTCGAGGCTGCTGGCATCGCCCTTTTCGAACAGCTTGATGTTGAACTTCAAACGGCCCACGCGGGAGAAGTCGTACTTACGCGGATCGAAGAACATGCCGTGGAACAGCGAAGTCGCCGTGTCCAGCGTCGGCGGGTCGCCGGGGCGCAGCTTGCGATAGATCTCGATCAACGCTTCCTGTGGCGTCTTCACCGAGTCGCGGCGCAGTGTCGCGCTGATGATGGTGCCCACGTCGTCGCGTTCCGGGAAGAACACGTGGATTTCGCTGATACCGGCCTCGATCATCTTCGACAGCTTGTCGGCCGTGATCTCCGCGTTGGCTTCGAGCAGCACTTCGCCCGTGTTCGTGTCCACCACATCGGCGGCCGTGAACGCGCCTTCCAGATCGGCGAGATCGACCTCAATCTCGCTAACCTTGGACTTGTGAATCTCCTTCATGATCGACGGAGAAACTTTGCGTCCGGCGTGCGCGATCTCCTCACCGCTCTTGTTAACGATGCGGTGCGAGAGTTTCATGCCCTGCAGGTTGGTGGGACGATCGACGCCTGGCTCCAGGGTCCAGAACAGCTTGTTGTCCTTGAGCGCGATGCGATCGACGGTGTAGAACGTGCGCAAAATATCTTCGTCCGAACGCAGACCCAGGGCACGAAGGAAGATGGTTCCCAGGAACTTGCGCTTGCGGTCGATGCGGACGTAGAGGATGTTCTTCTGGTCGTACTCGAACTCGACCCACGAGCCGCGGTACGGAATGATCTTGCCGAGGAAATACGTGCGATTGTTCGCCGTCTCGAAGAAGACGCCCGGCGAGCGATGCAACTGGCTGACAATGACGCGCTCGGTACCGTTGACGATGAACGTACCGTTCTGGGTCATCAGCGGAATATCGCCGAAGAAGACTTCCTGTTCTTTAATGTCGCGAATGGTGCGGTTGCCGGTCTCCGGATCCTTATCGAAGATCGTCAGGCGCATCGTGACCTTCAGCGGAGCCGAATACGTCATGCCGCGCTCTTCGCACTCAGGCACGTCGTACTTGAGTTGCAAGCCGACAGGGTCGCCGCACTTATTACAGAAGTCGGGCGTGTTCGCGTTGTAGGTGCCGCACTTTGTGCAAAGCACCTCGCCCGGATGGAACGGATCGGTCACGACCGTCGAACCGCAATTGCGGCAAGTCGTGCGCAGATGATGCAGGCCCTTCAGGTGCCCGCACTTGCACTCCCAGTTGCCGATCGAGTAATCCACGAATTCAAGCTGCGACACATTGCGGAAGTCCGCGATCGGGAACACGGACTGAAACACCGCCTGCAACCCTGCGTCGTCGCGTTCGCTCGGCAGCCAATCCATCTGCAGGAAGCGATCGTACGAACGCTTCTGAACCTCGATCAGGTTCGGGATCTTGATGGTCGCCGGAATTTTGGAAAAATCGAGTCGTCTGCGGAAGGCACTTTTCTTGTTCGCCATAGAAACTCCTAAGTGTTGCCTTGGGCTGCGTCCTCGCCGGAACGCCTGCTCCAAGGCCGCGCGCATCGTGCTGCGCGCAATGCCGTCGCCCTGTTCGCGATGGCCAGTCGGGCTCCCCGCCGTCGTGCCGCGGGGGTCGCCAGGGCCCTACACCCCGTGGTTGGCGCGCTTCCATCGGCCCCGCTCATCAGCGTTGCCGATTACTGCTTTGATCGCAAGACGCAGGCGCCCCTGCGCGAGCCTCGTAAATCCAACGTGCCTGGGGTTGACACGCGGCATTCGGTGGCCGCAACGGGACAAAATGCGGAAACGCCCGAGAAGACAAACGTCCCCTTGGGCGCCAATCTTGGCGTCTTGTATGCTTCCCCACTGCAAAATCGGGGAATCCGATGCTCGAGTGCATCGGTGATTCAAATGTGTATTCCCGCGCCAGTATCTAAAGGCCTGTTCTCAGTCCGTCGCGCCGGAGCTTCGGCTACGAATCCGGACCGCCTGCCACTCAATGCTGTTGTTTGTGCAGCTCGCCCACCTGCACCCGCGCCCGGGAATTCTGCAGTCTCCGCGATCCTCGCGGCTGGATATTGGATGACTGCTCCGCTTCCTCGGCTTCATGATCTCCAGTCGGCCCGCTCGTGACATACCGGAGAATCTCTTGCAGCCCGGCCCGCCCGTCGCCGGGCGTCCAGACCTTCTCGCCTGTTTATGGGCGAGGCCTCACTCCGTAAAACGAAGTGAGGCGCCGCAAAACCGTCTCGTCCAGTGGACGAGAGATCCGTTGTTTAGCCGAAACCAATGCCTGGCCGATGCCAAACGCGGGATTACGACCGCGGGCACGAGGCCCGCAATCGCAAACTACTTCACTTCGACAGTAGCGCCGGCATCGGTAAACTTCTTCTTGATGGTCTCGGCTTCTTCCTTCGAGACGCCTTCCTTAATGGACTTCGGTGCGCCATCGACGAGGTCCTTAGCTTCCTTCAGACCCAGGCTCGTCACTTCGCGAACAGCCTTAATGACGTTGATCTTGTTCGCGCCCGCCGCGGTCAGGACCACGGTGAACTCGGTCTTCTCTTCAGCCGGAGCAGCTGCCGCGCCTGCGCCCGCGCCCGCAACCATCACCGGGGCAGCGGCGGCAGCCGACACGCCAAGACGCTCTTCCAGCTTCTTCACCAACTGTGCCGCTTCAAGCAGCGACAAGCCTACGATCGATTCTTCCAACTGCTGCAGATCCGCCATTTCGATATCTCCACTTTTTCGTTATTCGTTCGTGATTGAATTTCGCTATCTCCAGCGAGGCTTCCAATGTGCTCGAAGCTTTTACGGGTGGCTGCCACGCGATCTCCGCGTTACTTAAGCCCGCGAACCCTTTCGGGTCTCTGCTTCGGCCGTGCGCCAGACTCGCGACCGGACTAGCACGCCTCACAACGGATAACGGAATCTTTGAAGCGGCTTCCGCCGCTCCGAACTTGTTTACGAAGAGCCTTACGCGCCGGCCGCTTCGCCCTGCTGGAACTTGTTCTTCTCGACGCCCTGATTGAGCACCACGGCTACGTCTCGGCCAACGGCGTTCATCACCGTGACCAGGCGTTGCGCCGGGGCATTCAACATGAACAGCAGCTTCGAGTACAGTTCTTCCTTCGACGGCAGTGCAGCCAGCGCGTCGATCTCGCTGATCGAGATCACGCGGCCATCGACCACGCCTGCCTTGAAGCTGTACTCCGGGTTGTCCTTGGCGTACTTGGAAAGCGCCTTTGCCAGCGCAACCGGGTCGCCTTCGGTGTAGGCGATCGAGGTAACGCCACTCAAGTTCTGAATGGCAACTTCGATCTTCGTACCCTTCGCCGCGCGTTCCGCCAGCGTGTTCTTCACCACGCGATAGCGGCCGCCAGCCGTGCGAACGGCCTTGCGCAGCTCAAAGTCCTTGTCGACCGTCAGCTTGCCGAACGTGCCTACAATGGCATTGCTGACGTTCTTCAGTTCATCGGTGAGCGCTACAACCTGCTCGATCTTCTTTGCTTTCGTGACAGCCATGTCCGAATCCTTTGCAATCTCTATGGCGCAGCCGATTGTGGCTGCGACTCTGCGCCCTTGGGCGCGTGACGCAGCCTAACCCTTCGCGGCCAACTCGACCGATGCGGTGTCGATCAGGATGCCGGGGCCCATCGAGGAACTCAGCGTGCAGCCCTTGATGTATTTTCCCTTGGCTACCGCGGGCTTCGCTTTCACCACACTGGTGATGACGGTCGTCGCGTTGTCCACCAGCTTATCTGGCGTGAACGAGATCTTGCCCACCGGCACGTGTACCAGCGCCGTCTTGTCGGTGCGGAACTCGACCTTACCGGCCTTCACTTCCTGCACTGCCTTGGCGACATCAAACGTCACCGTGCCCGTCTTCGGGTTCGGCATCAGGCCGCGAGGACCTAGCACCTTTCCCAAACGGCCAACCGACTTCATCATGTCGGGCGTGGAGATCACAGCATCGTAGTCGGTCCAGTTTTCCTTCTGGATCTTCTCGACGATTTCTTCACCGCCAACGATGTCGGCGCCCGCAGCTTCCGCCTCGCGCACTTTATCGCCTGTCGCAATGACCAAAACCTTCTTCGACTTGCCCAAGCCGTGCGGCAGCACAACGGTGCCGCGCACCATCTGGTCAGCGTGCTTCGGATCGACGCCCAAACGAAGCGTCACTTCCACAGTCTCGTCGAACTTGGCGAACTTCACCTTCTGCAGAAGCTGAACTGCTTCCAGCAGTCCGTACGGACGAACTTCCACGGCCGCACGCGCCTTCTCGATATTTTTTCCGGGTTTTCTCACTGCTTGCTCCTGTCTCCCACCGCTTTACGAAACTCTGTAATGCCGTGGTCCCTTCGACTCGCAGTCTTTGCGACTGCCAGAATTTATAAATGACTAGCCGACGACGTCGATACCCATCGAACGCGCCGTACCCTTGATGCTCTTGATCGCCGTCTCTACCGAAGCCGCATTGAGATCGGGCATCTTCTGCCGGGCAATCTCTTCAACCTGCTTTTCGGTCACGGTTCCAACCTTGTCCTTGTTCGGCGTGCCAGAACCCTTTGCCACGGCGGCAGCGCGCTTCAGGAGAATGGATGCCGGAGGCGTCTTCGTGATGAACGTGAAGGTGCGATCCGTGTAGACCGAAACTACGACCGGGATAATCAGGCCTTCAAGTTCCTTCGCGCTGGTTCGCGCGTTGAACTGCTTGCAGAACTCCATGATGTTGATCTGCGCCTGACCCAGAGCGGGACCTACCGGCGGCGCCGGAGTCGCTTTGCCCGCCGCGATCTGCAACTTCACTTGCCCAGTTACTTTCTTCGCCATCTCTTTACCTTCTCTTTTTCTGGTTCCCGCTCCACTTACCGCGAAGCCCCGAGTCTAGGATTTTCGGCCCAGGCGAGTTCAAGGAACCGTGTACTCGAACCCAAAAACTTTCAGCCCAAAAGCACAACTCAAACACGACCGATTACGTAATGACCTTCTCTACCTGGCCGAATTCCAACTCGACCGGCGTCGAACGCCCAAAGATTGTGACCATCACCTTCAGGGTTTCGCGGTCTTCATTGACTTCGTCCACAACACCGGTGAATGTTGCGAATGGCCCATCGGTGATGCGGACGGACTCGTTCTTCTCGAACTTCACCTTGAGCTTCGGCTTTTCCTTGCCTTCGGCAACGCGGTAAACGATCTGCTTCACTTCGTCATCAGAGAGGGGCGTAGGCTGCTGTCCGGTACCCACAAATCCGGTCACGCGCGGCGTCGACTTTACGACGTGCCACACGTGGTCATCCATATCCATTTCCACCAGCACATAGCCGGGGTAGAACATGCGCTCGCTGGTGTATTTCTTTCCACCGCGAACTTCTGTAACGGCTTCGGTAGGAATCAGCACCTTGCCAATACGCGTTTCGAGACCGAAGGCGTGAATGCGCGACTCCAATGATTCCTTGACCTTGCGCTCAAACCCAGAATACGTGTGGATGATGTACCACTTCATGTTCGGGTTCGCCGGAGCGTCGGGAGCCTGCGCGGCTGCTGGACTGCCGTCCTCGGAGACAGCTTCCGGCGCGCGCTCTTCTTCGGCGCCCTGCTGCGGCTCTAACCCGTTGCTCGTGTTTTTAGTGATCTCGTCCATAACTTTGTTTCCGCCCCGTCCTTAGTCGCGCTGAGTGCGCCGAAGATTCCAGCTCTTGCGGGGCCGCCAACGGTCCGCCTTGCGGCGATGCTACTGGTCTTACTTGTGACTGAAGGAGCGCAGCACCTGATCTAGACCCTTGCCGATCAGCGTGTCGATAACCCAGAAATAAATTCCGAACAACGCAACCGCAACGATCACAACCATCGTCGTCGCGCGCACCTCTTTTAGGGAGGGCGTCGTGACCTTCTTCATCTCGGTGCGCACGTCGTTGTAGAAGCTCTTCGTGCGCTGCGGCCACGATTTGATACGCGCCGTCAGATTGTTGTTCTCTACGCTCGCTATTGCTGCCGACTTCGCCATTTCAGGTCCTTTAACTGAGCGCCGCGCCGTTCGGCTGTTCCGGCTCTCGCATCCTTACGCGGCAACACGACTTGCGTTCGTCGTACGCCGTACCAATTCCGCTATCCCGCGGGAAAAGGAATGGCAGGGGCGGAGGGATTCGAACCCCCAAGTCCGGTTTTGGAGACCGGCAGTTTAGCCGTTGAGCTTACGCCCCTGTATACCTCGACCCATTCACCGCCCCTGCGTCTTTCGGCAAGGGCACGCCGCGCCGGCCTCTCGGTCCGGCGCCCGCATTCCGGCCTTACTTCGTCTCGCGATGGACGGTGTGCTTGCGGCACTTACGGCAGAACTTGCTGAATTCCAGCCGTTCCGTCGTGGTTTTGCGGTTCTTGGTCGTCGAGTAATTCTTATCCTTGCAGTCGGTACATTGAAGCTGACAGATTTCGCGGGGCATTGAGCCACTCCCTTTTAGATTGCTTCGCGCTCATTTCCCGCGAAGCCTTGCCCGTGTCGAAGTTCCGGCGAACCGGAACCCTTGCGCGGGAATCGGCAGGCGCGATTCTCGTCGCGTCTGCCGAGAAAAATCTTACTGAATAATTTCGGAGATCGTGCCGGCGCCGACCGTGCGTCCGCCTTCGCGGATAGCAAAGCGCAAGCCCTTCTCCATCGCAACCGGCGTAATCAACTCCACCGTCAGCGCAACGTTGTCCCCGGGCATCACCATCTCG
>DATMYA010000029.1 GCA_035561135.1 Clostridia bacterium | reverse complement strand
CGAGTTGAGCCCCGCCGATCGCGGCCTTTGCACCGAACTCGTAATGGGCACTTTGCGCTGGCAGTCGGCACTCGACGCCGGCATCGCAAAGCACTCATCGCAAAAAGTGAACCGCCTGGACCCTGAGGTTCTTATCGCGCTGCGCTTGGGCGCATACCAGATACGTCACCTTGAGCGAGTGCCGTCGCGTGCCGCCGTGAACGAAAGCGTTGAACTGGTGAAACGCGCGCATAAGAAGTCCGCCGCACCGTTCACTAACGCGGTGCTGCGCAAGCTCGCATGCGCGCCGCAAGTCGCTCCAGCAACGAACGGCGACGTTTCGGGCGAAAGTTTGGCCGAGCAATTCGCGCACCCTCCCTGGATCGCCGCGCGATGGGTGCTCGAATACGGCATCGGCAACGCTCAGCGCATCTGTGAGTACGATCAGGCGATCCCGCCGACGACGCTTCGAATGCTCGATGCCAGCGCCGAAGAAACTCTCCGCGCCGATGGCGTGGAACTTGCGCCGGGAGAACTGCTCACGTCAGCGCGACGCGTCCTCAGCGGCGACATTGTTCACGCCCGCGCCTTCCGCGAAGGCCACGTCCTCGTGCAGGACGAAGCGTCTCAGCTCGTCGCGTCGCTGGTCGGACACGGCGCACGACTGCTGGACTGCTGCGCTGCGCCTGGTGGAAAGACCGCGGTCCTCGCGCAACGCAATCCAGAGGCAACCATCATCGCGGCCGATCTGCACGAGCACCGAACGCGATTGTTACAGGAGCGCGTGCGCGCAAGAAATGTGCAGGTCATCACAGCCGATGCAACGCACCTTCCTTTTGGCGCCGAGTTCGATCGCGTGTTGGCTGACGTTCCGTGCTCCGGAACCGGCACGCTTGCGCGAAATCCGGAGATCAAATGGAAGCTGGGCCGGCAGGACCTCCGAGATCTGCACGCTCGTCAGGTTGCTATTCTCTCGGCGACGCTCAACCATGTTGCGCCGGGAGGACGGCTCCTCTACTCGACCTGCTCGCTCGAGGTGGAAGAGAACGAGGGCGTCATTAGCGAAGCGCTCGCGGCGCGCACAGGTTTCAGCGTCGTCGATTGTGCACAGGAACTGCGCGGCTTACGGCAGCAGGGCGAGTTGGCGATTGAGCCAGAGCGACTCGTTCGCGGAGGCTTCTTGCGAACGCTTCAAGGCGTGCATCCCGGCGATGGATTTTTCGCTGCGATCCTGCAGCGCGACTAACGGACTACTTCCAGGTTCACGATCATTCCCGGCGATACGCGCTGGCCCGGAGCGGGTGTCTGGCGCGCAACCATCGCTCCGGTGGCTTGCGACTGCGCCACTGCCGAGGGATCTTGCTTCAACGTGCTGACGTTGCCTACCTTCAACCCTGCATCGGTGATGGCAACCGACACTTCTCCCAGCGGCATGCCGCCGAAGTCCGGCATGACAAACGATTTGCTCTGCTCCGGCGCAGTGACCAGAAGGCTGAGCCTCGGCGATGCGACGCCCTGTGCGTTCGGCGGCGGACTCTGCGCAATCACCTGATCCGCCGGAGTGCCGGGCAAAGAGATCTGGGCTACCGAGCCCATCTCCAACCCGC
>DATMYA010000028.1 GCA_035561135.1 Clostridia bacterium | reverse complement strand
TCGCGCCAGGCTTGCCTTCGCACCCGCTGTTTAGACGTGCCCCGAATGCGAAAGTTTGACACCTTCCGCATTCGCCTCTTAAAATCGTAATCGGCTGGCTAGAAAGCCTTTTCTGCCCTCGCCAAACGAGGCCGCGTGTATACCTGCGGTCTTTTCCCCACAGCGTGGCGGCGTAGCTCAGGTGGTTAGAGCGACGGTCTCATAATCCGTAGGTCGTAGGTTCGAGTCCTACCGCCGCCACCAAAATCTCAGTTTTCAGTTCAAGTTATTCGACAAGAGTCTAGACGCGCTGCGCGCGACTGGTTTTGCTCCCACCCTATTGCGCCAAAAGAGGAGCGCCAGGATTGGCACCCGGCCTTGAGCTGGAATAGACGATGAGGCTTACTATGTCGATACCGACGTTGTCCTCTCCCTGAGGTGCAACACGAACCACCCCCACGAAGAATTTGTTTGCTGCTAACACACATTAATCTTGCGTTAACTAACATTTCTTTATTGATGCTCCTTTGAGCTCGCGATATGCTCCAGGCAATAGGGCCCCTTTTTTGCCAAGGAGGCAGCATTGAAAATAAATCTTTTCTACGTGATTGCTGTTGTGCTCTGTGTTCTTCCCGCGAACGCACAAGAACCGACCGGTCGAGGCCAGTGCGCAAACATGGAGTTTTTCGTTTTTCGTGCTTTCGCTACATAGGTTTTCCCTGCCAAGGTGTGTACCCACAGACATATACTTGGAACGCTTCGGGCACTATGGGCGATGCTCTGGAAGAGCGCGTCGCGTTATACGTACTGGGCTCCAATTGGCAGCAGCTGCGAAGTAGCAAAGTATAGGGATCCGGACACACGGGCCAAGTTTGTCGAGCTTGCTAAATCTGAGAACATATTGATTCCTGACTGCGAAGGCGTTTTCCTTCCCGCAACAGCTCTTCTTTCACAACCGCAAGGTACCGATACACTCCTCTTGCCAAGCCTTGATACACCCCTGTTGCAAAGCTTTAAAGAGAATCGGGGGGCCGACAGGCTATAGGTATGAATGCAGCTACTTTGGTAACAATTCTGGTGTTGACCTTGGCTGGTCTGGCGCAGGAAAGCCGGGCGGCGGCCCCGATTGACGATCGGGCGAACGACGCTCCCACTGTGCCGACAATCCCGGTGAAGTTCACGTCAGAGCTTAAGATTCCGTCTCTGATGGGCGTGATGGGAATTGAGCAGCCGGTACGTTGTGGTACTGACGGACGCGTGTTCCTGCGAACCGCTAGCAGCATCGGCATGAACAATGATGTTGTAATGATCATGCCATCGGGCTCCACAACAAACTTTCGTACGATGAGCATTATGGATGTGCCCAATGCGTATATCTCACGGTATTTTCCAACCGACAACGACCTATACGCACTTGTGAGGGGGTTTTCTTACGGCACGAAAACGGTTCGCACCAAGGGCCAAATGCCCGATGGCAGAACGGTGGAAACATCGGGACAAGCCGTCTCCCTACAGAATTACATCGTGCGGTTCGGGTTGGACGGCTCCTATCGCGGAGCGGTCAGACTGGAGATTCCCTTCCAACCTTCTCAATTCGGAGTATTCACTTCCGGCGACTTCATTGTTTCCGGGCGCGACAATGATAGTGGCGAGCCAAAAACGGCACTAGTGAGGGCTAGCGGCCAATTCGATCGGTACATAGAATTGCGCGGCGACATAACTGGAAAGTCGGAAAGCGTGAGGGAACAGGCACGTTCCGATAACAAAGGATTTGTTCGCGGCGCGCTGCAATGGATGGTGGACACCACCGAGTTGATTCCGGACGGTGACAAACTGCTCCTCGTCCGAAAGCTAAACCAGGTGACCGTGTTCGAAATCATCCCATCGGGCACTGTAAGGCGGGTCTTGGTAAAAGCGGGACCCGCTGACGCGACTCTGCAGTCCCTGAAACCCGCGGCTGGGCGCTGGCTGGTTCAGTTCACAAAGTCCAGTCGAGACGGGTTGGGCGTAACTGTTCTGAGCTATTATGTGGACCCGGAAACTGGGCGGTTTCTAGAAAAACTCGTCTACAGCACTCCCGTTGGACTTGGGGTCGCTTGCTTTCATGATGGTGAGTTTCTGGCTGTGCGGCAGAACGAAGAGGGCGAAATGATACTGCTAAAGGGCACGCCCGACACGCGGGGTTCAGGGACAGACCAGCCTGAAGCCGAGTAGCACACCGGGGTTGGACATAAGCGCAGCCATCGTCTCACCCGACGGCTGCGCTCTTTGTTGGAAGTTACTGGGGAGGATTGTTCGTTCCCGTGGGCATGCTGCCGGCGGGCACGTTTTTCTGAATGTTGGCCGGACATGCCTCAGAGATCATGTCCACGCGGTCGACCATCATCGTTTTTTCCGCGGCAGCCTTACTGCCGACGCACTTCGCCTTCCGCTGCCCGCGATGGTTGATGTAGACGTACCACTTGTCTCCAACTTTGCGCATGGTGACGCCCATCAGTCGTTCTCCTGCAGGTCGGCCATCACGTCGTCCACAATCTTGCCCAGGTTCACCGGACCCTCGACTGGATGCGCTTCCATCCACCGCTCGAAGTGCTGCGGCGGACGTACACCTTGCCGTCGATTCGGAATGCCGGTAACGGGTTTTCCTCGCGGTAGAGCCACTCCGTGAGGGTTCGGCGCGAGACGCTGATGTATTCAGTCAGCGCTTTGAGGTCGAGCCACTCAAGCGGGATGATGCCGCGACGCAGCGGTCCATTGTTGATCGACACGGGTGTATTGGGAAAGTAGGCCGCTGTCCTGGCAGAAATGCTGGCGGCGGGCTTCTTCGCGCCTTGCGCGTTCTGCCAAAGTAGAACGCAACGATTGCCGCGATCACAGCAAGTCCAAGCGGTTGCCGGTGAACCCAACCACTGTGGGGTTCACTCTGCTCGTCGCGATTTTGCTGGCATCGGCTTATTGGGGCTTGCGTCTTGCCGTTCTCCTGTCGGTCGTTGTGACTGCGGCCTTTAACTTCTTCTTCTTTCCGTAGAACAGGGCAATCCAATTCTGGGGATCTGCGATTGTGAAGGTCCCAAATGTGTAGCGTTGAACCGAACCTGCGCCAATTCGTTTCACGCAAGAATTGTATCCCTGTGCTCGCCTGCTAGATAGAATTGAGTCGCCATGACGAAGACGCCGGAACAGTGGCTCGAAGAGATCGCCCCCGTTAAGGAGAAGGGTGTTTTCAAGCTGTTCCTTGGTTATGCGCCAGGAGTGGGCAAGACTTACGCGATGCTTAGCGAGGCACTACGTCGTGCAAGCCGCGGCGAGGACGTCGTTGCGGGCGTAATCGAGACTCACGGTCGGAAAGCCGTCGCGGAATTAGCTTCAAAGCTTCCTCCGGTTCAACGACGCAAACTGGAATACAAGGGTACGATCTTTGAAGAAATGGACGTCGATGCCATTCTGAATCGTACGCCGCAGGTGGCTCTCGTCGATGAGCTCGCGCATACCAACATCGACGGTAGCAAGCATCGCAAGCGCTACGACGATGTTATCGAACTCCTCGGCGCCAAGATCGATGTGCTGTCCACTATGAATGTTCAGCACATCGAAAGCCTCGGCCCTACAATCGCTCAGATCACCGGCATTCAGGTTCGTGAAACAGTGCCGGACTGGGTCATGCAGCGAGTTGATGAGATTGTGCTCGCAGACGTCACCCCGCAGGCGTTGCAACGCCGGATGGAGCGCGGCGACATATATCCGACGGATCGCGCCGAACGAGCACTGGGTCACTTCTTCAGACCCGGAAACCTGATCGCGCTGCGAGAGCTGGCCCTTCGGCAGGTGACGCAGGTCGTCGACCGGAGCCTTGATGCCTACCTTGCCAAAGAAGGCATTGAGCAGGCTCCTCCTGTGCGTGAACGGATTGCCGTATGTATCAGCTCGAATCCCGCAGCACAGTACTTGATCGCCAGAGGTTCACGAATGGCGCAGGCAATTGGCGGCGACTTCTTTGTTCTCTACGTTGATATTGGGCGGGACACGCGATCGCAAGACCAGAAGACGTTAGCGGATAACATTCGCTTCGCGGAGAACCTGGGCGCCCGTGTTGTGAAAACGACCGGCAAAAGTATCGCCGAGGAAGTGGCAAAGTTCGTCCGCGAGGAACACATTACGCAGGTGATCTTTGGTCGCTCAGCCCGCACCGGCCTCCAGAAGTACTTATACCTATCTGCAATTCACAAATTCCTTCGAGACGCTCCCGCCGTCGACGTCCATATCGTCACGCAGGAGGTGCGATGACGAACTCGCGCATTCTCGTTGTGGACGATGAACCGCAGATTACCCGCGTTCTTCGGGCTACCTTGTCCGCCCAGCGGTACGACATAAGAGTGGCGAACGATGGCGACACCGCACTCGAGATCATGAAAGACTGGACGCCTGACTTGGTCATCACAGATGTCTCGATGCCGAACATGGACGGTCTTGCGTTGTGCCGCGAGTTGAGAACGCGCTCGCAGGTTCCCATCATTGTGCTTTCGGTCAAAGAAGACGAACGCACTAAGATCAAAGCCTTGGACCTTGGAGCTGACGATTATGTAACGAAACCGTTCAATTTGAACGAACTCGTCGCTCGTGTCCGGGCGCACTTGCGCCGAGCGCCCGCGGCTGGGGAAGAGACACACATTCAGGCAGGCGACTTCGACATTGACCTCGCAGGGCACGTCGTCAATGTAAGGGGCGACGAAGTCCGCCTGACGCCAAAGGAATTTGACCTACTCGTTTACCTCGCGCGTCATGCCGGCAAAGTTGTTCCGCATCGAACCTTGTTAGCTGCTGTCTGGGGCTCTGATCACGCAGAACAATCGGAGTACCTCCGCGTCTTTGTTGGCCAACTGAGAAAGAAGATCGAATCCGCGAGCGTACCCAAGCGCTACATCGTGACTGAGCGATGGATCGGATATCGGTTCCTCCCCGAAGGCGAACGCCCCTCCTCGCGCTAGTTGTTCTTTACGTCGCCCTTACTTTCGCTTTAGCGCACCTTTGCGAGCCAGGCAGTCAAATCATTCGTGGGCCGAGCGCCCATGAAGGATTTGCATGGCGCACATCGCATCACGCACCAGCCAACGGAGCAGGAGTCTCGTTGCGCGAGCGTGGAATGAGATATGACGATCTGTTTCACGCTCTTCATGGTTGCGGGCGTTGCTCTCCTCATGTGGTTCTTTATCGCGCTTGTACGAGATGAAATCAGGACTGTGATCGTCGTGCATTTTGATCCGATTTTGATACAGAACAAGATGGACACCGACCAGAGCGAAACGAGTCAGTTCTCAGAAAGGCAGCATGATGCAGGACCTCTCTTTTGTTCTTGTGAGCGCTGTCTCCTTCGTAGCCCTAGCCGCCTATGTACGAGCGTGTGACAGGCTGAGGTGAACTCCCATGCCAGTTGGAGATTCCGTCATTCTCTTCGTTTGTTGCTTGTTGTTCCTGTACCTGACGTATGCACTTCTGCGTCCGGAGCGATTCTGAAATGGCAGCGCAAGGGTGGTTGCAGATCGGACTGTTCTTCGCGTGCGTGATCGCAGTGACAAAGCCGCTTGGCGCTTACATGGCACTTCTTTTCGAGCGCCAGTCGACCTTCCTCGACCCGGTCGTAAGGCCCATTGAACGGCTGCTCTATCGGCTGGCGAGAGTTGATGAAGAGCACGAGATGCGTTGGATGGAGTACTCCGGCGCGATGTTGGCTTTCAGCATCGTTTCGATGTTGGTGCTTTACCTGCTTCAACGTGCACAGGCCATGCTGCCGTTTAACCCGCAGGGACTCGGCGCCGTCAGTTCCGATCTTGCATTCAACACTTCCGCATCGTTTACAACCAACACGAACTGGCAGGCGTACGGTGGCGAGTCCACCATGTCGTACCTGACGCAGATGGCAGGCATGGCGTACCAGAACTTTACATCCGCCGCCGTCGGACTCGCGATAGCCATCGCACTCATCCGCGGGATCGCTCGCAAGCAGCGCGATTCGATCGGAAACTTCTGGGTTGATGTGACCCGAGCAGTGCTCTGGGTGTTGCTGCCAATCTGTGTTGTTTATTGTGTATTCCTTGTGTCGCAGGGAGTTGTTCAGAACCTCAGTCCGTACACAACGGTCCAACTCGTCCAGTCACAGCAGAGAGCTGATGGCTCGATACGAACCTCCCAGGTCATTGCGCAAGGCCCTGTGGCCTCGCAAGAGGCAATCAAGATGCTGGGCACGAATGGTGGCGGCTTTTTTAACGCGAATAGCTCGCACCCGTTTGAAAACCCAACACCGCTGTCCAACTTCGTCGAGATCTTCTCGATCTTCGCGATTCCCACAGGTCTGACTTACACGCTGGGACGAATGACCAAAAGCCAACGCCACGGCTGGGCTGTGTTCGCAGCCATGGCGGTGCTCTTTTTCGCTGGCGTAGCCACCGCCTACTGGGCTGAATCTCAGCCTAACCCGCTTTTCCAGGGTGTAGACCAGCAGAACACGCCGCTTCAGCCTGGCGGGAATATGGAAGGCAAGGAGGTCCGCTTCGGGATCGCCAACTCCGCTCTGTTCGCCACCGTTACCACGGATGCGAGCTGTGGCGCCGTCAACTCCATGCACGACTCGTTGATGCCACTTGGCGGACTCGGCGCGCTGACCAACATTCTACTGGGCGAAGTAGTGTTCGGCGGTGTTGGAGCAGGCCTCTACGGGATTCTCATCTTCGTCATCCTGACCGTATTCATCGCGGGACTTATGGTCGGGCGTACCCCTGAGTATCTCGGCAAGAAGATCGAAGCCTACGACGTCAAGATGGCAATGCTTGCGGTGCTGATACTCCCGGTTTCAATCCTCGTCTTCACCGCGATTTCGTCGGTGTCCGGGTTCGGACTATCGAGCCTCAACAACTCAGGGCCACACGGGCTGTCGGAGATCCTGTACGCCTTTACTTCTGCGACGGGTAACAACGGCTCGGCGTTCGCAGGCCTGAATGCAAACACACGGTGGTACAACACCGCCACGGGGATTGCGATGCTGATCGGCCGGTTCATGGTCATTATTCCCGTGCTCGCAATCGCGGGAAATTTGGCACGCAAGAACATCACTCCACCATCGGCGGGAACGTTCCCTGTGACCTCGCCCACGTTTGCCGTGCTGCTCACTGCGGTGATTGTGATTGTCGGTGCGTTGACGTTCTTCCCGGTGCTGAGCCTGGGGCCAATTCTCGAAGACCTGCTGATGCACGCAGGGAAGGCTTTCTGAAGATGAGCAAGAAGCAGCAAGGTACGCAGGCTGTTTGGGATACAGGTATCGTCCGTCGCGCCGCATGGGACTCGATCCTCAAACTGAGGCCGCGCGCCGTGATGCGCAATCCGGTTATGTTTGTGGTTGAAGTGGGTTCCGTTGTCACGACTACCCTTTTGATCCGCAACATAGCGCGAGGAGTGCCGTTTGGATTTGCCCTGCAGATCACGGTTTGGCTGTGGTTCACGGTACTGTTTGCAAACTTCGCCGAAGCGATGGCCGAAGGCCGAGGGAAAGCTCAGGCCGACACGTTGAGGCGTGCAAAGTCTGAGACGCTCGCAAACCGATTGCTTCCCGATGGCGGAGTCGAGCAGGTGCCCAGCGCGAAGCTCCGCGCTGGGGACCTGGTGCGCGTCAGCGCTGGCGAGTTCATTCCCGGCGATGGCGAGATCATCGAGGGCGTCGCCTCAGTGGATGAATCGGCGATTACTGGAGAATCTGCGCCTGTCATTCGCGAATCCGGAGGCGACCGATCAGCCGTGACCGGCGGAACCCGGGTTCTAAGCGATGAGATCACGGTAGGCATCACATCGAACCCAGGCGAGACATTCCTTGACCGTATGATTTCGCTCGTCGAGGGCGCCTCACGGCAGAAAACTCCGAACGAGATCGCGCTGAACATCCTGCTGGCAGGTCTCACAATCATCTTCCTGTTGGCCGTTGTTACGCTCCAGCCATTTGCGGTGTACAGCGGAGCGCCTCAGACAATCTTTGTGCTCGTTGCACTTCTCGTATGCCTCATCCCGACGACGATCGGCGGCCTGCTCTCAGCAATCGGCATCGCAGGCATGGACCGCCTGATCCAGCGCAACGTGCTCGCGATGTCGGGTCGAGCTGTTGAGGCTGCTGGCGATGTCAACACTCTGCTGCTCGACAAGACAGGCACGATCACCTTCGGCAACCGCCAAGCCACCGAGTTTATTTGCGCGCCCGGTGTGACACCGGGCGAACTTGCTGACGCCGCACAGCTCTCGTCGCTCGCCGATGAGACTCCTGAGGGGCGCTCTGTTGTCGTGTTGGCCAAAGAGAAGTACGGGCTGCGCGGTCGGGAGCTCGCATCGCACGAGGCACACTTCTTACCATTCACTGCGCAAACCCGGATGTCCGGCGTAAACCTCGACGGCCGTGAGATTCGAAAGGGCGCATTCGACGCTGTAATGCGGTACGTCGAACAGGGCGGCTCAACAGTCGCTGCCGAGGTCCGAGAAGCTGCGGACAAGATCGCCTCCTCCGGCGGCACTCCGCTCGTCGTCGCGCAGAATGGTAAAGCGATAGGCGTAATTCATCTCAAGGATGTCGTGAAGGGCGGGATGCGCGAGCGCTTCGCTCAATTTCGTTCGATGGGCATCCGCACTGTGATGATCACCGGCGACAATCCGCTCACTGCGGCAGCGATCGCACGTGAGGCGGGCGTTGACGACTTTCTTGCTGAGGCGACTCCAGAAGACAAGATGAAGCTCATCCGTAAGGAGCAAGCCGATGGCAAGCTAGTGGCGATGACTGGAGACGGAACAAACGATGCTCCGGCTTTGGCCCAGGCGGACGTCGGGGTCGCCATGAACACCGGAACCCAAGCCGCAAAAGAAGCAGGCAACATGGTCGATCTCGATTCAAACCCGACGAAGCTCATCGAAGTGGTCGAGATCGGCAAACAGTTGTTGATGACACGGGGCGCGCTGACGACCTTTTCCATCGCAAATGACGTGGCGAAGTACTTCGCCATCATCCCAGCGATGTTTGCCGCCGCGTTTCCCGTGCTGAACGCATTGAACATCATGGGATTGAAGACGCCGCAGTCTGCCATTCTCTCGGCGGTGATTTTCAATGCGTTGATTATCGTCGTTCTCATACCGCTTGCCCTTCGGGGAGTCGCTTACCGGGCGCTGAGCGCAGAGGCGCTTCTGCGACGCAATCTGCTCGTGTATGGAGTGGGCGGCTTGATCGCACCATTCGTCGGCATCAAGCTGATTGATGTTCTGATCACCGCGATAGGGCTTGCGTGAGGTTTGCCATGAAGAAGCTTTTGATCACTGCCGCTCTCTACACCGCCGTCACCACCGTCCTGCTTGGCCTCGTTTATCCCCTAGTAATGACAGGGATCGCTCAGGTGCTGTTCCACGACAAAGCAAACGGGCAGATTGTTTATCAGGGCGGTAAGGCAGCAGGTTCGCGCCTCATCGGACAGCCGTTCACTGGCGACGCTTACTTCCACTCACGTCCTTCAGCGGCCGGCGAAGGGTACGATGCAGCCAACTCTGGTGCATCGAACCTAGCGCCTACGAGCGGGAAGCTGGTGACTATCGTGGAGGAGCGCACAGAAGCTGAGAAGGTTGGAAAGCAGCCCGTTCCGATCGAATTGGTAACAGCATCGGCCTCGGGTCTTGATCCGCACATCTCCCCTGCAGCAGCGCTCTATCAGGTTCCCCGTGTCGCTCGCGCCAGAGGTATCACTGAAACCGAGTTAAGGCCATTCATCGACAGGTTCACCGAAGGACGCCAACTCGGACTTTTCGGCGAGCCCCGCGTGAATGTACTCGCACTGAATCTCGAACTCGACCGAGTCCACCCGAAAACGAGATAGACCTCCGATGAGAACTGTAGTTTGGGCCTTAGCATTCTTTGTGTGTCTGTCAATTGCGGCTTTCGCGCAAGAAACAGTCTTCAACGTTCCCATTGGAGATGTTTTGGAGCGCGGTAAGGCCTACGGCGAACTGGACGTGACATATCAACATGAAGCTGACGTTGCTAGCTTCACCCCACGTATCGTGGTGGGTGTTGGTCGGAACGTGGAGATCGGCCTGAACTTCAACGGCCTGAACACGGCCGGTAATTCTCAACTCATAATGTCACCCACGGTGAAGTGGAAGCTCTACGATGGCGGCAAGAACGGGTGGGCGTTCCTCATGGGGGACAGCGTCTTCCTTCCCGTCCAGAACAGAGCGTATTCAGCCGGCAGCTACCTGTACGCCGAATTCGCCAAGACATTTAGGACGGGGACTCGCGCCACCTTCGGGGCCTTCCACTTCAGTCGAGATGTTGTGGCCAGCGCACAACGCGCAGGCGGCCAATTCGCCATTGAGCAGCCGATCCGAGACCGCATGACACTTGCTGCAGATTGGTACACCGGCAATCATGCGGTTGGATACCTGACGCCTGGGTTAATTGTGAAACTCACCCCAAAGCTAACCTGGTATGGTTCGTACCAGATCGGCAACGGCGGCGTGCCGAAAGGCAATCATCAGCTATTAATCGAAGTCGGTTGGAACTTCTAAAGCGAGCCACTTCCATGTCGCTATGGAACGGTTGTGGAGTTCGGGACCGGCCTTACAAGACCCAGTGCGCAGGAGTGATGCGGTCGTCGCCTAAGCTGCGGCGCATCGGTTTTCAACTTGGGGTCGCTTGCTCTCATGATGGTGAGTTTCTGGCTGTGCGGCAGAACGAGGAGGGCGTAATGTTGCTAAAGGGCACGCCCGACACGCGGGGTTCAGCGACAGACCAGCGTGAAGCCGAGTAGCACACCGGGGTTGGGTGCCTGCTCGACACACAATAGATTGAGGAATCGCGACAGGAGAGTCGCGCCTGCCAGGTCTGACCAAGTCCTCCCCCCAAATCGATATCGTCCTCTAGCGCCGAACTTCAGTACTGCTGCTTGCGTATAACGGCAAAGATTACAGCCGAGGCACAACCGTGGCCACTAAGACACTCACCTCGAGAAAAGGTGAGCTAGAGATGTTTGCATGGCGAAGGTGCATGGTGGTCGTTTCCGCCATTGTCATCGCTCGATTCGCTCTGTACTTATACGCAGCCCCCCGCTACGGGTACTTCCGTGACGAACTGTACTATCTCGCTTGCGGCGAACATCCAGCCTGGGGATACGTGGATCAGCCGCCATTGATCGCGTGGGTGGCTTGGCTTCTGCGGCACACGATCGGAACGTCATTACATGCACTCCGGCTGCTCCCTGCGCTCGCCGCGATGGGGACCGCAGTTGTTACCGCTCGGCTTGCGTGGGAGTTTGGCGCCAGGCGTTTTGGGGTTTGGATCGCATCGCTGCTGATCGTCTTCGCTCCAGTCTCATTGGAGATGAGTCATCTGTTCACGATGAACGCGTTCGATCCATTGTTGTGGGCCTGCTGTGCGCTCATCGTTGTCAGAATAGCTAAGGGCGCGGATCGGATGCTTTGGCTACTTTTCGGCGCGATCTGTGGTGTCGCGCTGCTGAACAAGTATGCAATCGCATTCTTCCTCATCGCGCTTTCTTCAGGCATCGTGCTGACAAAGTGGCGTCGCTTCCTGCGTGATCCGTATTTCTACGCAGGTGCGGCGATCTGCCTTTTGATCGCGCTGCCGAACTTCCTGTGGCAATACCATCGCGGGCTTCCCTTCCTGATTCTGATGAGAAACGTGCGCGAAAGTGGACGAGACATTGCGCTGTCTCCTCTTCAGTTCATGTCGCAGCAGGTTCAACTTGAAGGCTTTGTGGCGTTTGCTGCGGTGATCGCCGCGTTACTGTTTTTCTTCAGTGCCCTGGGACGCCCCTTTCGAAGCCTTGGGTGGACGTATGTGTTCTTCAGCGCTCTCATGGTTCTTCTTAAGGCGAAGAACTACTACGTAGCGCCAATTTATCCCATAGTTATTGCGGCCGGATCTACTGCGATCGAGCAAGCAACCGTGAACAGGCCGTTTGTCCGTTCTGCGTTCCTGGCGCTCGCGGTTGGGTCAGCTGTGTTGTTTGCGCCCCTTTTCATACCCGTATTCCCGGTGCAGACATTCATCGCCTATCAACGCGCACTGCGTCTCGAACCTCCCCGGTTCGAGCATCATCCGCAAGGGCCGCTGCCGCAGATCTTCGCCGATATGTATGGCTGGCCTGAGATCGCGCAAGCGACTGCGCATTACTACAATGCACTTCCGGAGGCAGAGAGGACACGCACCGCAATCTTCGCCAATAACTTCGGCGGTGGCGCCGCCATCGACTTCTTCGGACCGCCTCTTGGGTTGCCAAAGGCGATTGGGCGCCACCAGAACTATTGGGTTTGGGGACCGGGACAATATACGGGAGAAAGTCTGATCGTCATCAACGAAGATGATCCGGCGCACTTGGCGCAGATGTGCAACTCAATCACCCTTGTCTCGGAAATTCACCATCCCCTTGCAAGACCGGATGAAAACATGCCTATCTATCACTGCCGTGGATTGAAATGGGACTTGCGGCAAATCTGGCCGACACTACAGAAATTCAATTAGTTCATGCGAGGCGCTTCCAGAGATTCAGGCTTACGCCCGGCTGAGGCTTCGATAGACATCAGCGAAGCGCAGCCATCGTCTCAGCAGACGGCTGCGCTTGTTTGGAAGTTACTGAGGAGGATTGTTCGTGCCCGACGGAATGCTGCCGGCGGGTGCGTTTTTCTGGATGTTGGCCGGACATGCCTCAGAGATCATGTCCACGCGGTCGACCGTCATTGTTTTTTCCGCGGTGCCGGTCGCCGAGCTTCCTGAAGTGCTGCTACCGGTTTGCGTGCCTCCAGCCATAGTCGTACTGCTGCCGGTCGAACCCGCAGGGTTGGTTGTTTCCGCACTGCCCGGAGCGCCACTGGAAGCTGCGGTTCCTGATGTCCCGCCGCCGGTTGCACTGCTAGAAGCCATGCTGCCGGAACCCTTCTGCTCGGTCCCGTGCAACTTCACATGGTGACCAACGTGAGAAGCCAGATCCTGCCCGCCGCTGAGGCGAACAAGTCCGTTGCCTTTCTTCGACACCAGGAAGTAATCGCTTTGTTGACGAATGACGCATCCTTCCTCGCTCTTCTCTTTGCCCGACGCCTGGTGGTCCATGCCAGAGGTGGACTGCCCGGACATGCTCTGGTCACTGCCTGAGCTTCCGCTTTGGGTGCTTGATGTTCCAGTGCCAGCGCTGCCGCCCGACGTTTGCGTTCCGGCACCCGTCGTGCCCGCACTCGTACCGCCACCTGTCTGGGCATGCGCGGTTTCGACAATAATTGCCATCGCAAATACAAACGCGATAGCCGCTGCAAACAACGAATACTTACGCATGCGTTGTGTTCTCCTTTGATTTGGCCTTCGAACTGTTTGATTACCGCGCATAGGAATGGGTTTGCTCGGACGCGAGGCACGGGTCGGAAAAGCCAGTGCTGCCAGGCACGAAAGACACAGGCGAGAGTTCAAGACGTCGCAGAATATGGGTTGCACAATATGTTGCGGCAGGCGGCTATCGCGCGGGTAGCTCGCGCTTGTCTCGTGGTTATTTTGAGGCAGTAGACTTCTCGATTTTCTTCACCATCTCGTGCACGGGTTCCGCCATCGGCCCTTTGGGATCTAACCTGAGATACTCGTTGAACTCCTTAAGAGCGCCCTGCGGGTCGTGCTTGCGCAGTGCGATATTCCCTAGGAGCACGTGTACGGCAGGCAGATCGGAACGAAGCTGCGCAGCCTTTGTCGCGTAGGCCTCCGATTGCTCGACATTCCCCATCGCCCAATATGTCTTCGCAATTTCGTAGCGGCCCTCGGCGGCATCGGGGTTCAGATCCAATCCACGCTTCAGTTCGCTCTCAGCCTCGGGATACTTTTTCTGTTGATTGAATGCCGCGCCTAGTTCCAGGTGCGCAGCCGCCGAGTTCGGATCGAGTTGGATAGCTTTCTCCAGGACGGACTGCGCTTCGCCGGACTTGCGCTGGTCTAAATACGCCATGCCGAGCAAGACGTACGCGAGCGGAAAATTGTCGTGAAGCTTAATCGCTTTCTGAAAATGCGATAGGCTTTCGTCTGACTTCTGCTCCTCAAGAAGAAGCTTCTGGCCTCGCTTGAATTCTTTCAGCGCCTCTTCCGGGATCTGATTAGCCTTGACCTCCCCACCAGGGCCCTCCGGCGGCAGCGTTGTGCTCCCTGAAACGGGCTTCAGGTCGAAGATTACGTAAGCGCTGTTGGCTGTATTCAGATCCACCACTTGCGCAGCCGGCGTTTCAAATCCAGGCTGATTGATTCGGATGCTATAGAAGTCCGGCGGGCTTACGGTGAAGCTCGCTTTACCCTGCGTGTCGGTTTGTCCGTCTGCAACAACTCCGCCGCCCTGACGCTCCACTACAACCTCGATTCCTCGCGAAGCCGAAGCGCCATTCGGATAGCGCACCTGCACATGTATTTGAAGATTGCTGAAGCGCGGATTGCTACCGCGTTGAGCTAGAGCAACGCACGCCAGCAGTAGGACGCAACCGATAACGTAGAATTTTTTTCGACGTTCCACGGGAAACCTCCGCGCCCATGGCGACTTACTTATTGGAAGCAAAAACAGGGGAGGGCGTATGCCCTCCCCTGTCGATTCACCGTGCAGCAATCCTTCTCCTAAAAGACGAGGCGAACCGCAGCACGCGCGCTGAACGGCGACTGGAAACCGTCGCCAATGGACTGAGTAGTGAAGCCCTGGTCAATTGGCTTCAGGAAGTCCGGGTTCGGAGTGCCGAAGCTCAGATCCTTGTTCTGGTCGTTGAAGGTCAGACGGCGGGCGTTTGCGATGTTGAACAGATCAACACCGAACATCAGCCTGGCGCGCTCCGTAATCGGCACCGCGTAGTCGGCATGAATGTCAACCGCGCCGGTGATCGGGAGGCGTCCCAGTTTGCCACGACCGCCGAGCGGAACCTCACCCGAGTTCTCATAGACCGGGTGAGCAAGTAATTCATTGATCGGAGTACCGGTCTGAACGCGAATGCCAGTTCCCAATGTCAATCCCTTCAGCGCAGTGCGATCGAATGCGTAGCTGAAGAAGGTATTGAGCACCTGTCGACGGTCGCTATTCAACACGCCCGGCTTGAACTGATCACCGAGCAGTCCGAAATCACCAGCCGTAAAGTCGAACAGCGAGCTGATACTCGGATCAGTCTGTCCGTTGTCGTTGCGCAGCGCTCCTTCGAAGTTACCGTAGAGTTTGGAGACGCGATAGTTGGCTCGCATCAACCAGCCCCTTGAGAAGGCTTTGTTCACTTCGAATTCGACGGCCGTGTATTGACGAGTCGGATTCACAAAACCATCCGGAACACCGTCCGCAACGTTTGCGCCCGGGGCCTGACCGTTCTTTGCCAGGGGCTCGACGCAGACAGCACCCGGCGGGACGATCTCCCCTAGCGAGTTGGTGACACTACTCGCGACCAGGGTGGGATCGCATCCGAGAGGAATGCTCGCGGGATCGAGGTTGCCATTCGCCAGGAACACCGGCGTGAAGGCATGCTGGATCGGGTTGCTGAATATATCCGTGTTGGCGTTCACGTTGGTAATCGAAAACACCTGCGAGACGCCGGCCAGTGCTGCTTCAGGCGAGATTCCACCTGTGTCTTCCACGATTCGCTTCAAGTCGCGACGAACGAACTTCACGCTTGCGATGACGCCCTGCGGGAACTCGTGCTCGGCGCCCACCACGAATTCATCCAGGTAAGACATCTTGGTTCCTGGAAAAATCGCCGTGGTGCTTTCGAAGGATGTGGAGATCGCGGCGGCAATGCCGCCTGGTTGGTTGTTCAAGATATGCGCCGCATCGACAATCGGCGTGACAGTACCGAACTGGTTCATGTTCACGATGCGCCGCCCACCTACCGTGGTGAAGTCGGGCGCAATGCGCAAGCCTCTCATGTCCAGTTCGTTGGTCAAAGAGCGCTCCGCCATGTCGAGCGGAATCGAGTAGGAGTAGCGACCGTAGTTCGCAAAGAGCTTCGTTTTGCGGTCGCCTCTGGGGTCAACAGACACGCCGATGCGTGGAGACCAGTTGTCAGTGAAGGTGTAAGACAGTGCTTCACCTTTCAACCGCTGCTGCTCCCAGCGCAGACCCAGGTTCAGGTTGACGTACTTGTTGGGACTCCAGGAGTCGTTCACGTAGGCGGCGTGGTATCTGCCGCTAGTGCGGAAGCTCTTGAATCCCTGGTTGTCGACACCGAATTCACTGCGGAATATTTGCAGGAACACCGGTTGCGGCGTGGCAAACCCTGGAACGGTCATCAACGGACACTGTGTGCAAGTGCTGTCGCCAAGGCGCAGTCTCCAGAGGGCATTGGCAGTCGAACCCCCACCCTCGCCCGTAGGATTGACAACGGGGTCTGACGGAATCGTGAAAGTCGGGCCGCTGTAAGCTCGACTACCGTCATAGAACGGACGCTCCATACGGTATCCGACGCTGAACGTATGCTCGCCGGCAACACGAATGGTCTTCTGAGTGTCGAAGTTCAGACCATAGGTATCGCTGGTTGTCGGCTCGATAAATCCCAACCCTACCGGGATGAACTCGCCACGAACAGTCCCACCGGGCAGGAGGGCCGCGTTGCAGTCCGGGAGGTCGCACGTAAGCTGCGTCTGATCGATGATCTCGTTCAGATTGGCGAGGGGGATTTCATTGAAACGATTGTGCCCCCACGTTGCCGACGCGTTAAACAACCAAGTCGGAGAGAGCGTCGCGTTGTAACGAGCCGCCATGTTGCGCGTACCGTATTCCAGCTTGCTGAAGCCTGTGTTGTTGTCCTGCCTCAGGCGGCGGTTCGGCGCCGTACTCGTGTGCGCGGGGTCTCCGAAGATTGAGTACTCCAGCTGGTTGTTGTCATTCACTTTGAGCGTTCCCTTGAAGGCGTAGCTTGCCGTATACGACCGCAAGTTGAACTCACCGTGATTGAACAAACCGGAGTTGGTCGGAGCGAGCACGTAGCGCTGGGTCCATGCCGGATTGAAGGAGCCAAAGAAGAATACATGGTTCTTCATTCCCGGCACGTAGCCGCCAAGTTCGGCGCTGCCATCGTAACCAGCCGTGTGGAGCAGTCTGCCAAACAGAGTTGTTCGAGCAAACTGCGGGTCATCAGCATTCAGATGGCGTTCTTCAAAGCCCTTGGGCTGAGCGAATCCCGCGATTGCTCCGTGGAATTCGTTGCTGCCCGACTTCGTGACGATCTGAACGATGCCGCCAGTTGCGCGGCCATACTGCGGCTCGAAACCGGCCGTCTTAACCTGAACTTCCTTAATGAAGGACAGGTTGATACCGGTACCCAGCGACAGGTAGCTGCGCGAGAAAACACCAAGGCCACCGAACGCAGCGTCCGTGATGTTCACGCCATCGGCAATGTACTGGTTTTCAAGACCCGACCCGCCTGAGATGGACGGGTTCGCAGCACCCGAAGCGCCGCCGGAGGCCACGCCCGGAGCAGCATAGAACAGTCCTGAAACGTTACGCTGCTGAGGAACCTTCTCGTAGAAAGTATCGGGAAGGTTGGAGCTTACGGCTGTCGATTGCGTATCGACCGCGACAGAGGTTGCAGCGACCTCGACCGTTTCGGTCACCGCGCCAGTTTGTAACGTGAAACGAACAGAGCTCGTCCGATTGATGCCGACTTCAACGTTGCGCAACTCCGAACCCTTGAAGCCTTCTTTCTCGACTCTGATTCTGTAAAGGCCGGGATTCAGCACACGCTGTAGGTACTGTCCGGTCTGGTTCGTGGTCACATTGTAGGTGCCCGTTGGACCAGAGATCGTTAACCTTGCTCCCGGTACAACGGCGCCTGAAGGATCCAGAACCGTGATAGCTAGAGCGCCTTTCACTGCCGACTCTTGTGCAAGAACCGGCAGCGTAAGCACGAGTAGCAGAGAACAAATGGTCAATGCTGCTAACCATTTTTCCTTCATAACAACTCCCTTCTCGCTATGGGCAAACTGAGGTGTCAAACCTGATGTGACCCAGGGGAGGTTCACATGTAGAAGGGTGTGGCAGTCGCGTGGCCAAACTCACAGAAGAATTAACTGTTCCCCATAACCTTCATTTATGGGCGCTTACAGGATTTTTGACCGCAGGCAGGAACTCTCATTGCAAGCACTCTGTACTAGAAATAGAAAGACCAGAGTTGCCGGATTCTAATGCTTGTAGAAAATCGAGGAGATACAAACAAATACAGGATTGGCCGAAGCCAATCCCCCTGTTGGACAGATTAGATTGCTGCACAAATCAGATTCCAGACACACTGGAGTGTCATGTCGACCGAAATCGCCCAAAGTGGATTGACTTTGTCGGGCAGTCGAAGGATTCGCCCTCGCGCAGGAGAGCAACGTTCTCAATGGCTAGATAGCTAAGTAGCTTTGGTAGCTTAGTAGCTCAGGAAGTCGGTGCTGCCGCGGCCGCGGGCATCAGTGACCGGCCCTTGCGCTCCAATTCGTTTGCCTTCTGCACATCGCCCATCTGTTTGTAGTACGAGCCAAGCGCAACGTACAGAGGCCAGCTTGGCGGCTTTAGAGTCAAGGCCGACTCAAGCGCTTTGACGGCATCCTGCGTCTTGCCGGTTTTGTCGAGGCTTTCTGCAATGCGCAGAATGGTCTCTTCGTCCATCTCACCATTGATGCCCGCGTTCTGGTATAGGCCGGCGATTTCGGCGAATGCCTTCTTTGCAAAATACAATGACACGACTTTCGAAAGCGCAACGTCGTTGCGAGGATTCTTCTGCACCGCTTTGCGGAACCACTGCGCGGCGCGTTCCTGATCTCCATTCGCCTGGTAGCAGAGACCGCGCTGGTAGTCTAGCGTGCCGTCCTGCACCAGCGGCATAACGTCTGTGTTGTAGACATACCAGGATTGCGACGGCACGGCCGCGCCGGACACGCGGAAATTCAAACTGCTAAAAGCCTTCTGCCTGGTTTCGGGATCGGTTACGGTTACAACCAGCCGATGGTTGCCCGCGCCCAGGTCCGCAATCGGAATCTTCTTCCCGTTCAACAGAGAGCCGGATCGATCAAACTGATCGCGAGGTACCTCGTCGCGAATCACTTTCGAATCTCCACGAACGCCCGGACGGCCATAGCCATACTCAACAATCAATTTCTTGCCACTGTTTTGGCGTGGATCAGCCGGGGGAGTCCATATCTGGTAGAAAAACGTCAGGTCGTCCGTCGGATTGAGTTCCAGTTGTTGCGTCACCATCGGCCCGAAGCGAACGCCCGCTCCACTGAACGGCACATGACGGCCGTTCGAGGGTCCGATGACTTCGATATCGCCGAATGGGATCGGTTGCGTGATGGCAAGTCCCGCCGTCGGCGGCTCAGGGACTGCAACATCTGTTGCGGTGCGGAACGCCGTCTGCCGTATCTTGTTATTCAGGACGAACTCAAGTTTGTATTTCCCCGGAGCGAGCGGCAGCCATCCTTCCACCGCCAGCGTCTTGTGTTTCATGCGCGCCAACTCCGGTTCACCGAAGTAGCGCGAGAGTGGCGTTTCCTGAGTGAAAATCAACTTGTTGTCTGGCCCCAGCACCCGCGTCGTCACATTGAGGCTGTAGTAGTAGCGTCCGTCCGCCGCTTGGGCAATCGTGAAATCCTCCGGCTTCTGCAAGCGCAGAACATAATGCACATCCACATTGCCATCTTCACCGCGCAATGGCACGGCCATCGCGTTGAGGAACTCTGGACCAAGGATCACCCGGTGCGTGACGCTCTCTAGCACTTCGCGCCGCCGGTTCAACATCTCCTTCTCAAGCGGAAGGTTGGGAAGCCCCTTGATGTTGGACAGGAGCATGTCCGACTGCAGGCTGGAAACCGCGGTATCGATGTCCACAGGCTCATCGGGCAGAAGGCTGAGGGTTGTTCTCGCTACTTCCCGTCCGGCATCCTGATCGATGACCTTGAACGCTTCGGAGCGCGAGCCTGAGTCCGTTGTTACGAGCTTCTGCGGCCCGTCCATATATGGACTGTAGAGTTTGAAATCGCCGCCGCTATCCGGCTTATAGAAGAGGATGTTGAAGTAGGGTGGAAGCGACGGATGATTGGCATTCTGGTAGAACCAGATCTCCATCGGACGCACTTTATTGAGTCCGTAATAAGGGGCCTTTTGTTGCGGCTCGCCAAACAGGATGTAGATCCGTCCCTTATCGGTTCGCCACCCCGGAGTTCCCGCATCTCGCCCAAAGAACTGATCCGCATAGGCCAACCGGCGGTAGTGTTCGTCCTTGAATTCGTTGGACGGAGCTCCCGGGCTCGGGTTGCGTATCTCCCAGAATCGTTGAATGAATGTGTCGCGAGCCGCGTCGCTCGGCAGCTTTACGAATGCATCCTTTTCTTCGCGCGTGATGATGTATGTGACCTCGCGCTGCAGCCAGTCGCGGTATCGCTGCGGCATGCTCTTCACGTCGTCTGCCATGGCGGAAGAGAGCAATGCAAAGATCAATGCGCAGGCAAAGGCTCGAACAATCAGCTTTGATGTGATTGTGTTGTTCATCACTGAAATAGTATTGAAACTCATGGCGTCACTTGGGAGGGCGGCTTCGCGTTACGACTGCGCAGGCCCACATCTACACTATGATGCAGTTCTGATGCCGGGTAGTAACCTGACCTCCTGCCCGAGTCCCGGCTACAAACGTAACCTTTCCGATATTTAGAACCGCCGCGCGGCGGGTTGCAAGTCCGTCCCACGTTCGCTGACGACGTTCGCTGATGAAGTCGCGCGTGATGACACGCTAAGTCATTGATCTTGTTCGAGCACACCGAACGGATGGCAGCGCTCACCGTGAAGAGCATCCCATCAGCTTGCCTTTCGCAGCGCAGTAATAGCGCTCGGGGGAAGGAGTTTCGACGCCACCAAGTCCTGAAATGCTTTGTATGGGCGTTTGCTGATGATCTTCGATGCCAGCACTGGACCGATGCCGTCGATCTCGATTAACCGTTCATGCGGCCACTCGTTGACGATCGTAAGAATCGAGACAGGCGCGCGCACCGTCTGCTGTTCCTCCCGCGATGCCTCAGATTGATTCGCTTCACGCGCTTCGTCCGTTTCAGCCTTGGCGCGATCGACTATCAAGCTGATCTGCTGTCGCGCCTTGCCCGATCCTGTGGCAGCATTGCGTAAATTGCCGCGTGTCTCAGCCCCAGACTTCGGTGCATACAAGAATCCCAAGGCCGTGCCGAAACCAAGTCCTGCGAAAAAAGCCCACCTCATAAGAACTCCTTCCCGCATGTCTTCCGCATCGCTTACAAAGCTTTTGGACGACTCACAAAAAGTGATGGTTGTCGCCTAACGCCCCTAATGGCTCACCCCGAGGGCGTTCGTCCTACTTCGCATATAGATTCAGCCACTCCGCTGCGGCCACGGGCTAGGGTCGTTGCCTGATCGCAACCAGACTTTCTGCCCTATATGCTTCAGGTAAGTAGGCTTTCACAATGCAGCACTCGATTCCGTTCCAACTACTTCGCCGCGTAAGTTTCTGGCTTGCTCTCGTCGCTTGCTCCGCGAGTGCCCTTGCGCAGACCGCGACCACGGCACCCGCTGCCAATAAGCGTGCTACTTCGCACATCCAGAGCATCAACTCCGGCGCGTTCTTCCAGATGCAAACGGCAATCGGAGATGATTACTTTGATGGCCGGGATTCCCGCGCTCGCGTGCGGCGTCACCTGCGCGTTGCAAAAGAGCTAGGTGTTGGATCGCTACGTTGTGCCTTTAGTTGGAACGGAATCCAGCCGCAGCATGATAGATATGACTTCGTCTTCTGGGACATGCTGGTGGATGAGGCCGCTCGCGCGGGCATCAAGCTGATCCCATATGTGGCGTACACACCCGAGTGGGCAGCGCGCAATAAGACAGAGTTCTGGAAGCAGCCGCCCCGCGATCCGGCTTTGTTCGCCGCCGTCATGACCAAGCTCGCGACGAGATATCGCGGACGCATTCACAGTTGGGAACTCTGGAATGAGCCTGACCTGAACGAATACTGGCAAGGCTCAGCCGATGAGTTCGCCGAGTTGGTGATCGCCGGTGCCAAGGCCGTTCACCTCGCGGACCCAGATGCGCGCATCGTGCTTGGCGGAATGAGCCGCGGCCCCGGCCCGTTCTTCGAGACTCTCGTGTCGAAGTATCAGATCGGCAGCTTTGTGGATGTGATTGCGCTGCACGGGTATCCCGAGTCCTGGGACGAGGAGCGCGCCGAGGAAGTCTTCCTCAAACGGATTCCGGAGATGAAGCGCCTCACGGACAGGAGCGGTGGCAAGCCCGAACTGTGGCTGAACGAAATGGGCTACGCCGATTATCGTTACCGGCCAAACCAGGCCTCCGTCTGGGGCACGAACACTTACTATCGTTACGAGCACTCGCAACGCTACGCGGCCGACTTCCTCTTAAAGTCCTTCATCATGACTGCGGTGTCGGGCCAGATCACGCTTGCCGGTTGGTACCGCATCGATGACTTCCTCCACACCGATCGCCGTATGCCCGCCGACAAGGTCCATTACCACCTCGGAGTTCAGAACGTGAACGGCGCGCGCAAGCCATCGTTTAAAGCGTTCCGATTCTTCAACAAGCTATTCGCTCAGCGGGTGAGGACCGCGGATCAGGATGCAAACGTACATCGCGCAGCTGCCAGCCAGAGCGTCGTACACGCGTTTGAGCGTAAGGACGGGAAGCTTGTTATCGCCGGCTGGCTGCGAAGCTCCGAGTACGACGAAGTGCCGCAGCATACCGGCTTCGCAGTCGACAGCAGGGCTGAGCGCATTTCAGTAGGTTTGCCATGCACCGCATCCACGGTAACCAACTACAACGCCCTCGGACACGCAGTCTCCCACACCCACCCTTACACTCAATCTTTGCGCAATGTCCGATTGACGGGCGATCGCGTGTTTGTAGCTGTCGTTGACTGCGCCAAGCCTAAACCTATCAACTAGCGAAGCACGCGCTGCCTAGCTCGCTCTTGTCCCGCGCAGGCTCGGACTTGCAACTTCGCTCGCAACGCTCGAAACTACTCTCATGCGTGCCGTTGCCATCATTCCTGCCCGACTAGCCTCGACTCGCCTGCCTCGCAAGCCTTTGCGCGAGATTGCAGGCCAGCCAATGATCCAGCGCGTTTACGAAGCCACCCGCGCCGCCAACTCCCTCTCAGACGTCATCATCGCTACCGATGCCGGGGAAATCTACGAACTCGCGCAGCGCAATGGCTGGAACGTCCGCATGACTTCCACCTCGCATCGCAGCGGAGCCGACCGCGTGCACGAAGTCGCGCAATGGGTTGACGCCGACGTGTACCTCAACGTGCAGGGCGATGAACCGCTGACGCGCCCGGAACACATCTCCGCGCTTGTTGAACTGATGGCGCGCCCCGGCGTAGATGTCGGCACGCTGAAGACGTCATGCCCGGCGCAGGACGTCACAAATCCCAGCGCGGTCAAGGTTGTCACCGACGTTACCGGACGCGCTCTCTACTTCTCACGTGCCACCATTCCACACGACCGCGATGGCAACGCTGGCATTCGCTACTTCAAGCATCTTGGGTTTTACGGGTACCGCAAGGCTGCGCTCGACACCTTCTGTCGTCTTGCCGAATCGTCGCTCGAACGCAGCGAACGCCTGGAGCAGTTGCGCTTTCTCGAAAACGGCATCAGCATCTACGTTGCTGAGACGCCTTTCGACACGGTCGGCGTAGACACGGAAGAGGATGTGCAGCGGGTGGAAGGAATCCTTCTCGGCGGTCGCTGACGAAAACTTAGCGGCGCGAGCGCGCCCACGCTTCCGCCGCACTCACTCGCCGTGAAATTGACGGATGCGAGTGAAACAGCACCTCGACCCAGCGTGAGGGATTGCGCTCCGCAAGGTTCTGCTCAGCCAGTTTGTTCATGGCCGAAACAAACGGCTCGACGCTCGCAATCGACTTCCACGCATAACGGTCGGCTTCACGCTCGTTCAAGCGTGAATAGCCGTTTAACACCGGCATGAGCAACAGCGAGATGACGCTTGTGACGAGCACGATCAGCGGCAAGTTAGAGAAGTCGTACTGCGACCCGAACCACTCCTGCTCGATGACGGCGTACCGAAGCACCGACTTCACCGCCCAGAAACCGATGAAAGTCACGACGGCATGCACGAGGATGCTTTTGAAGATGTGCTTGTGCACATGGTGTCCAAGCTCGTGGGCCAGCACGGCCTCAATCTCGTCGTCGCTGTAATGCGCCAGCAGCGTATCTGCCAGGATGATGCGGCGCGTGGCGCCCAGTCCCGTTAACGCAGCGTTGGCCTTTGTCGACTTCGCCGAAAGCTCCCACTCGTACACCCCGCGCACGCGTGTTCCTGCGCGTTCGCTCAGAGATGTGAGTCGCTCCCGCAATGTGTCGTTGTTGAGCGGACGGAACTTGTAGAACAGCGGAAAGAGCGTTACAGGAGCGAGTTGCGCAAGGAAGATAAACAGCGCCAGGAACGCTGCCCAAGCCACGATCCACCACACCTGGGGCATCAAGCGGATCAGCGAATAAAGTAACTGGGCCAGCACCGTGGAGAAAACGACGCCTATCAGGAACCCTTTCAATTGGTCCCAGGCCCACGATCCCAGCTTCTGGTTCGAGAGGTGATACTGATGCTCCAGCCGGAAACCGTAGTAATCAAGACCGATGCTGGCGATTTTTCCCAGAAGAAGCAGCGCGACCACGTACACAAAAAGTGCGAGCACATAGCTCTGCCCGGTGATGACGAGCGCAAGATGGCTGAGTGCTTTGCTGAGCCCAGTCAAGAGCAGAACGAGAAGGAGCAGCAGGCCGAGGACGGCGTCCGCCACGCTGAGTTGCCGCGAGATGCGGTTATAACGCCGGGCTTCCGGCGAATCGCTGATGGGGGACGCTGCGATTGCCATGATGATTTCCAAATTTACGGATGCACGATAATACCGGAAACGCGCTGCTCAACAACCAAAAACGCAAGGCGGCACCCTAGGCGACAACCGAGGTCATTTCGTCTTCGGGGGAAGAGCAGCCCGTATCCACTTGTCTTTTCGAGCGAAGCGAAGCGCAGCCGAGGGACTTCTTTCGCCTCTGGTGAATTCCCCCTGCTCTACGCCGTGGTGGCTTTCTCAAATACAAATTCCTCTGCGGCGCCGAGTATCTCCCGCACGATTTCGGGCGACGCCGCTTCGCAGTACACGCGCATCAGAGGCTCCGTGCCCGAAGCCCGAAGCAGCAGCCATGCTTCCGCGCCGTTGCCGTTCCGCGGGGCGTCCAGGTAGAACTTGATGCCGTCGAGATTGCCCGAACCCAGAATCTTGTACGGACCAATCTTCTGCACGCCTGCGGCCGCACGGCGCAACGCTCCCTGCTTCACCTCTTCCGGAATGTGCAGATCGCGACGTCCGTAGTGATGTTGCCCGTATTCGCCTTGAAGATCATCGACAAGCTGCTTCAACGTCTTGCCGTAATCCGCCATTGCGTTTGCGATCAGCAGCGAATTCAGAATGCCGTCGCGTTCCGGAAGATGGCTTGGGATGCCGATGCCGCCCGACTCTTCGCCGCCGATCAGCACTTGCTTGCCGCTCATCACAATGTCGGTTACGTACTTGAAGCCGATGCCGTGTTCGATGAATTCACGGCCGTGCTTCGCCGCAATGCGGTCCAGCATCTTCGTCGTGTTGTAAGCGCGCGTTACCGCGCCGGGCCACTTCTTGTAATCCAGTAACCAGCTGAGCAAAACGGCATAGCACTTGTGCGAATCTACAAAGCTGCCATCGCCCGCTACGGCGCCGACGCGGTCGGCATCGCCATCCACCACCAGGCCCGCATCGCAGGCTTCAGCTATAACCACATCCTGGAGCGCCTTCACATGCGGAAGGATCGGCTCCGGGTTGATGCCGGGAAATAACGGGTTCACATCGGCCCGAATCTGCAAGTGCTTGATGCCGTGCTCAGCAAAGATGTCTGCCAGGATGTTTCGGCCGGAGCCGTACATACAATCAATCGCAAACTTGAACCCGGTACGCTGGATTGCATCGAGATCCACCAGCTTGAGGATTGCTGCGATGTAGTCCTTTTTGAAATCTACGGTCTCAATCTTTCCGCCAGGATGCTTCGGCGCTGCGCCCGCGTACAGTTCCTGTTCGATCTTGCTGATCATCGCCGGAGTCGCCGAGCCGCCGAAGTTGCCTTTGAACTTCACCCCATTCCAGTTCCATGGATTGTGGCTGGAGGTGATCATCACTCCGCCTGCGGTGTCCAGGTTCTTCGCCGCATACGAAATCGCGGGCGTGGGAGTGTAGTCATCCGACAGGCGTACCCACAGGCCAGCCGCCGCCAGTTCCTCACAAACAGCCTCGGCAAAGCGCTTCGATCCAAAGCGCGTGTCGTAACCAACCACGAGGCCTTTCTTCCAGTCCTCTTCGTTCAGGACATAAGACGCGATGGCACGTCCAACCGCGCGCACGTTCTCAAAGGTGTAGTCCTCGGCGATGATGCCTCGCCAGCCGTCGGTGCCAAACTTGATTTTGCTTACGTCCATAGGAAGACAGTTCTCAGTTTCGTAATAGTTTCGAGTGCCAAGGTCTCGGGTATCGGCGCTAAAAATCCAATTGTTAAACGAGATCGTCGAAATTCTTCAGGTCGAGATGCTTCACGACCTTCCCGACATCCTGCGCCCGTTCGCGCGTAGTAATGAGTAGCGCATCATCCGTCTGCACGACTACCAGGTTCTCCACACCGACGGCAGCAACGAATCTGCCGGGTGCGTGAATGTAGTTCCCATGCGCGTCAATCGTGAATTGCCGTCCGCCCATGATGACGTTGGTGTCGGCCTTCGAATCGCGCTCGCCCGCGTGATGCTCGTACAGTGCCGCCCAGGAGCCAAGGTCGTTCCACCCGAAATCCGCCGGAATGCAGTAGATGTTCGAGTCCCGCTCGCCCTTGGAAGAGCGCGGCTCCAGTAGTCCATAGTCCACGCTGATGTTCTCACACTTGGGATAGAGCTTCGCGAACGTGCTCTCGAACTTGCGCGATCCATACGCCGCCCCGATCTCTTCCAGGTACGGTGCCGTTTTCGGCAGGTGTTCGCATATGGCGGCCGCCAGCGTGCTGGCGCTCCATATGAACATCCCGCTGTTCCAGAAGTAATTTCCCTTTGCGACGAATCGCGCCGCGCGCTTCGCGTCGGGCTTCTCGGTGAAACGACGCACCCGGAGTGTGCCTTTCGCGGCCGCCGCGCCAGTTTCGATATAGCCGTAGCCGGTCTCCGGACGCGTCGGACGGATTCCCATCACCACAATGTTCTCACCAGCCGCAGCGATATCGACCGCCGCCGTTAGTGCTTTCCGGAAACGCTTCTCGTCTTTGATCACGTGGTCGGAGGGAAACAGACCCACGATCGCATCCGGATCATGATGCAGCAGAATGAATGCCGCCAGTCCAATCGCCGGCGCCGTGTTGCGTCCCATCGGCTCCGCGATGATCTGCTTCTTTGGCAAGTTCTTAAGTTGGCGAACAATGTTGCCGCGCAGATCGCTATTGGTAATTATCCAGAACTGGTCTGCATCGCCAGCGGGCAACAGGCGCGCAACGGTCTCCTGGATCATCGTCTGCTCGCTATTGAGCGGCAGCAGTTGCTTCGCTAACTTCTTGCGGCTGAGTGGCCAGAATCGCGTTCCGCGACCTCCGGCCAGGATGACAGGGTAGAACTTCGGTTTTTGAACTTTCGCCACGTTTCTCTCTTTGGAACCGCTCTCTTACTGGCAGCGCGAAAGGTCAGGGCATATGGGTTACAGGTGGCGCAATCTCCTCCACCGGAACCCTCATGCGAAGCATCTCAAGATTCCACTGCGGGCGCAGCGCGAACTGACGAACGCTGGCCGGGATCAACACGGCCTCGCCGCGATTGAAGCTAACAGGCTGCGCGCTCTCACATTCCACGACACCGCATCCATCCAGACCAACAAGCACCTGCGCCGAACTCTTGCCGGGCTCTGCCGTGAATGTGGTCTGCTCGGCCACCGAGAATTGCTCGACGATAAAGCATGGCGATGCAACCAGCATCTTGTGGCCGTCGATTTCCTGCGCATGGACCTTGCCGGCTCCAGTCGTCTCCTGCATCGCTGCCAGCCCTTCGCTGATGTGCAACTCGCGCGGACGTCCGTAATCGTAGAGCCGGTACGTGATGTCTGAACTCTGCTGCGTCTCGATCAGGATCGAACCCGGCGCAATCGCGTGTACCGTGCCGGCATCCACATAGATCATGTCGCCGACTTTTACGTCCACCCAGTTCAGCAATTCTTCGGCGCGCTTCTGCTCAATGGCTTCACGAAACGCTTCGCGTGTAGTGCCCGGCTTCAGCCCCAGCGCAACTTTCGCGCCCGCGACTGAGCGCATGACGTACCAGCACTCTGTTTTTCCCCAGGGCTGTCCAATCCGCTGTGCCGTCTGGTCGTCCGGATGCACCTGCACGGACAACTTTTGTTTGGGGAACAGGAACTTGATCAGCAGCGGGAAGCGGTCAGGTTGCGGCGCGACATCGCCCACAAGTTCAGTCCGGTACGTGCGGCAGAGATCGCTCAGTGTTTGTCCGGAAAGAGGCCCGTTCGCGACCCGGCATTGGTCGCCCGTAAGCCATACTTCCCCAATAGGCTCTTTGCCCACAACACGCGAATAGACAGGGGCCAGGTCACGCGTGCCCCAGACGCGCTCATCAAAATGCGGTATCAACAGCAGTGGATACAGTTCCTGCATGTTCCCGGTGTCTTCCTCGGTGCACACCTATGTATTAGATTCTGGGGATCTGATCTGAGTGGCCGAATTGTTAGAGTCTCGGACCGGCAGAGATGTTTCTTCCCAGGAAGAGCAGCACCAGGGCGAAGCGGTCATCTCGCCTTTCCACCCTGGCTGCGAATACAACTCAGCTAATACTTCCGAAGAACTTCTTCATGCGCTCAAGGCCGCGGTCGATTTCTCCGGCGGAAGTGGCGTACGAGAGCCGAATGTGCTCGTCTGTGCCGAACGCCTCGCCCGGAACGGCGACCACGTGCGCCTCACGCAAGAGGCGTCCCGCAACATCGGCCGCTGACGTGAGATTGCCGCGCCCGAAGAAGGCACTTACGTTCGGATAGACATAGAACGCGCCGTCAGGCTTGTGGCACTCGATGCCCCTGATCTCCCGCAGGCCCTTAACGATCTTGTCCCGCAGCGTCACATAGTCGGCCATCATGTCATCGACGCACTTCTGGGAGCCGCTCAGTGCGGCGACCGCTGCCTTCTGTACGATCGACGTTGGATTCGACGTGGACTGGCTCTGCAACTTCTGCATCTGCTTGATCACCGCCGCCGGGCCCAGCGCATAACCCAGTCGCCAGCCGGTCATGGCGTACGTCTTCGATAAGGAACCGATGACCAGCAGCTTATCCTTCGCTTCCGTCAGAGACCCGGCGGAGAAGCGCCGTCCCGTGTAGTTCAGGTAGACGTAGCACTCGTCGGTCATCACGTAGATGCCCCGGCGATGCGCCAGGCGGACGATCTCCGTCATATCCTCTGGGCTGATCACAGCGCCGGAAGGATTGTTCGGAGAGTTAAGCAAGATAACTTTTGTGCGCGGCGTTATGGCGCGCTCGATCATCTCCGGCGTTACTGCGAACCCTTTGCTCTCATCCGTCTCGACGAAGACGCACTTGCCGCCCGCGTAACGAACAATGTCCTTGAACGACACCCAGTACGGGACCGGAATGATGACCTCGTCGTCACGATCGATCAGGACCTGGAAGGCGTTGAAGAGTGCGTTCTTTCCGCCCGTCGAGGCGATCACTTCCTCGCGTTTGTAGGCCGAGCCGAAGTCCTGCGCATGGCGCGCCACGATGGCGTCGCGCAACTCTGCGGTGCCCGCAACGGCAGTGTATTTCGTGAAGTTATTCTGGATGGCCGCAACCGCCGCGTCCTTGATGTGCTGCGGGGTGGAAAAGTGTGGCTCGCCTGCGCCGAAGTCCACAAGGTCCGCGCCTTCAGAGCGCAGCCTGTCAGCTTCGTTCACCACCGCTAACGTGGCAGAAATCTCTATACGATTGATACGGTCGGAGAACGCCTTAGCTTTCACATCCGTGGTTGGAGTAGCTGGCATGATTATTATGGCCTTCTATTCTTCGATATAGCTTTCCGTGAGACAAGCTTCCGGGCACTCGCCCTGTTATTAATCTTCAGTTTACGAATGAGGCGCTCTTCCACCTCTTCAGGAACCAATCCTCGAACCGATCCGCCCAGTTGCGAAATCTCCCGCACCAAGCGCGAACTCAGGTACGAGTACGTTTCCGCAGGCATCATGAAGATCGTCTCCAGAGCGGGATCGAGTTTGCGATTCATCAGCGCCATCTGCAACTCGTATTCGTAGTCGCTTACTGCGCGAATACCGCGCAGAACGGCCTTTGCACCCTGGCGAGCGGCGTAGTCCACCAGCAATCCTTCAAACGACTCCACTCGCACGTTGTCCCACTTGGCCGTGCACTCCTGCAATATTTCGAGGCGTTCTTCAAGGCTGAACAGCGGGGCCTTCTCGGGATTACGAAGGATTGCGACGATCAGTTCGTCAAAGATCTTTGACCCGCGATGAATCAGGTCCAGATGTCCGTTGGTAGTAGGATCGAAAGTACCGGGATATATAGCGACTACGCGCTTCAATTGACCTCGGCGTGCGGCAAACAAAAGTGTGGAACGATTGATTCTATGCCGCTGCCATAGGCAGCGCAACTACCCTGAATGGCGCTGCGCGCCTCCGCCACGACCGCCCAAAGTTCAGGTTCAGAACCCGACTTCCATAGCCGGATCGTGGTTCGGCGACTGAGCTTCGGCAGCTCGCTTCGCACGTTATGCGGAGGCGGCACAACGTCACGTCCCGCATCCAACTGTTGATTCATTACTCCAGGAGGAACCGATGGCAATTCAGCAGCAACAAGGTCGCTTTGCGCTCGATAACGTCACCTACGACCTGATCACCATTCTGCACGAAAAATCGAAAGGGTTGGAGGCCTACGAGAAGTACATGCGCGACGTGCAGAACGATCAGGATCTTCGTAACATCTTTGAAGAAATCCGCAACAGCGACGAACAACACATTCAGAGGCTTCAGCAACACCTCTC
>DATMYA010000027.1 GCA_035561135.1 Clostridia bacterium | reverse complement strand
GTTGGGCGAGTACTGGCGGAACCATGTGTGATACTGACCGCTCTCCTCGTCCTTCTCCATCTCCGCAAACTTGTAGCGGTTCGGTGCCGACTGCGCGTTCACCTCGTAGCCGAATGGCGTGTACGTCCCCTGCCAGACCGGATATCCGTATCCGTTGGTTATCATGCGCGCCGAGCCGAGATGATCGCCATGGTAGTACCAGGTGACGTTCTGCGGATAGGGCTCCCGGTCAGTGTATGTGTCGATGGTCGCAGAGAGGTCCGTTTGGCCAGATGTACCGCTAGCCGACAGGCCGGGTGCCCCAGGTTCACGCCGTGCAGTTCGGCGTTAACCTGGGATAAGGAATACTTGTTAATCCCGGCCGCGTCCACTGTTTTTGTCCTCTCGATCAGGTCCCGTCCCCTCGATCTCGATAGCTCCATTCTCGCCACACGCGTACTGTCGGAAACTACTCCAAGTCCGTCGAGGCTGGTAACGTTTTTCCCGAAACAGTGGACTTATCCCAGGTTAACGCCAACCACGGGCGCGAACCTGGGGCACCCGGCCCGTTGTTTGCGGGCTTTGGTCCAGCAGTTGCGCCTAGCATCGTCTGTGAGTGGCGCGAGGACGCCAGATACGTACAATTGCTCTTGCTAACACGACGGGGACGACGAGAAAGAAGAATACGGCCAAAGCAGAAACAACATAAGGAGACTCGAACCACCACTTCTGAAATTTGCCAAATCCAATCTGCAGGAACATCAGCAACGTAAGCACCGGCAAGGCAAGAGAAAAAGAGGCAGCAATCTTCCGCCATCGCGGGTCGGGGCGCGTAGCGAATGTTGCGTCAACGATGAAATAATAAGCCCTCAAAATTAGATACGGAACAATTGGGAATGTGAACGCAAAAACAATCAATAAAGCCAACCCACAATAATCTCTAGTGGACATAACCTGTCCCCCCTGGGTCAGTGGTAACTTCCATTTATTGGCTTTTCGTCAAGGCTAGTCCCCCCACCCGAGACGACGAATAGAACATTCTCCAAAAGAGTAAATGTAAATAAGTGTGTCATAGGCAGTTTTGACCGTCCCCGCAGCCTTGGCCGCTTGTGATCCGATTTTACGCCCGACTCCAAACGCTTCCTTGCTGTAATCCGTGAAAGCACGCGTTAGGATTTCATTCTGCGCCCTATTTGACAGCACATTCGAACCGATGACGGTGTACGCTTCAGCACCCCCAGTCTCCTTTCGCGTCAGGGTGAACCAAATTTCACGCGCTTGGGTGATTTGGTTTCCTAAGACATCGAGTCCGATCCTTCCCAGCAAGTTATCACCTTGGATCCTGGAGCGTGCGGCAAGGCTCATGCTGTTCGCTCCCATATCAGCGCACTCCCCCAGCGTTAGCGCCCGAATTGTGCCGGTCTGTCCGTTGTTTGCGGGTTGAGTTCCGGAGGCCCCGATTCCGCCTACATCAGTATCCGGTATTGAATATGGCGTATCGATCGGATGATTGCGACGGCCGCCGCCCCTGCCGCCTCCGGGAGCATCGTCGAGCATACATACGGTTTGATAATGGAAGTAGTTTGCTCCTGCGTCATCAACCCAAGAGGTCACCAATTCTGCCCAAATCTGGCAAAGTCCAAGCGGATCAATATACCTCAGTGGATTATTGAGCCGGGTGCCCCAGGTTCACGCCGTGCAGTTCGGCGTTAACCTGGGATAAGGAATACTTGTTGATCCCGGCCGAGTCCACTGTTTTTGTCCTCTCGATCAGGCTCCGTCCACTCGATCTCGATAGTTCCATTTTCGCCATACGCGTACCGTCGGAAACTACTCCAAGTCCGTCGAGGCTGGTAACGTTTTTCCCGAAACAGTGGAGTCATCCCAG
>DATMYA010000026.1 GCA_035561135.1 Clostridia bacterium | reverse complement strand
GCGGGTTCGTCTTCAACTCGATCCACAACGTCCAGGCATGCACCCCGGTTCGGAATATAATGGCGATGATCGACGCCGTCCGGGAATTCAATGGAATCACGAAGCGCGATACGAGGCATTAATGACTGACCTTAAGAGACTTTACGATGCAATTTTAGACGGCGACGCCAAGACGGCGACCGCAGTCACCAAGGAGGCGCTTGCCGAAGGCGTCAACCCGCTCGACCTGGTGACCAATCACATGGTTCCCGCCATGGACGAGGTGGGGAAGCGGTTCGAGTGCGAGGAGTACTTCGTGCCGGAACTGCTGATTTCCGCGCGCGCCATGAAGGGGGCGCTGGAACTGATCCGGCCACTGCTGGCGGCGCAAGGCAGCGAGCCGGTAGCGCGTGTAGCCATTGGCACCGTGAAGGGCGACCTGCACGATATCGGCAAGAACCTTGTAGCGTCGATGCTCGAAGGCGGTGGGTTCGAGGTGATAGACCTGGGGGCAGACGTATCGCCCGACAAGTTTGTAGCCGCGGTGAAGGAGCGGGGCGCCAACCTGATTTGCCTCTCGGCTCTCCTGACTGTGACCATGCCCGCCATGAAGACCACCATCGAGGCACTCACCAATGCCGGCGTGCGGGGCAAGATCAAAATCATGGTGGGCGGCGCTCCGGTAACGCCGCAGTATGCCACCGAGATCGGGGCGGACGGTTACGGCGAAAACGCCATCTCCGCCGTCAGCCTGGCGCGGCAGCTCGTAGCACAAGGTTCAGAAGCCTCCGCGTAAGCTGTACTCCAGAATCCGGCCGCTGCCCGGGGCGGCCGGATTCATCCGTCGGGTTCCTGCTATAATCGTCTTCCCGCGAGTCCCCAAGCATGAGCCTTATTCCGCCGGAATCCGCCGTCATCGCCACCCTCGTCCACAACCTGCGGCAGCCGCTCAGCACGATCGAAACCTGCGCGTTTTTTCTACGCATGGTCCTCGACGGCACGGCGGATCCGCGCGTCTCAGAGAACCTGGAACTGATTGAGCGCCAGGTCGCCGAAGCGCAACGCATCCTGCTGGCGGCCCGTGTTGAAGAGAGCAGCGAGAGCCACTGCCTCACGAAAGCCGAAAGCGCCGGCGGGGTGTAAAGCATACCGGAGTTCTCTGCAACTCGGAGATACGAGCCGATCCCACCCGCCGCGGCGCTTACTTCCCGGCAACCCAAATAGCACTCCCGAGCCGTGGCAGCCGATTCGGACTTGCCGATCCACGATCTGGGCGTTATGCGTCAAGGTGACGTGACGCGGACTTCAGTTGAGGAATCACCGCGGACCGCTGTTCGGGGAGGCATTCGCCGAAGAAAGGTAGGACGGCGACGTCTACGAGGGCCTCGTTCAACGGCACCAAGGGCGACTCTTCAACGCTTCAACGAACGTTGCAACAAGTCGATTGCTGGGTGGAGGCGATCCTGTTCCTCAAATAGTCTATTGACCGCCTCTGCCGTAGCGCCGAGGCGGGCCAGGACCATGGGAGCAGATATCAGCACTCCCCAAGCAGCCATTCGAAGCGGTATTGTCCAATCGCTTTCCTCAACGAAACTGCCAAAGTGGATCGTCTGCCCCTTGACAGGTAAGACCGGCCCAACATGGCCGGGATGATTCACCACGTCGTACTCAGTCCTCCGGACACATTCGAGCGCATCGGGTTCGGCGTGGGCAACCTGGCTGACTCCACGATAGAAGGCATAGAGCTGAAGATGGCCGAGTTCCGTCAGTATTTCCGGCAGGTTTGGCTTTGGCGTAACGGTTCCGCGAGGTAACTTCGCTTCTATGGCGGTTCTCCACGCTGCGTAACGCTCCGCTGCTCTCCGTGCGTTCTCGGCATCGGCCGCAGATTTCGACTTAAGATCCCGCGCCAACTGCGAGTAAAACCTCTCGTTGTCCTTGTACCACCCAAGCCATCGGCCTTCACGGTCGAACGGGTCATCAGGAAACACGAGCCACGCTGCTGTGGCCCCACTCTCGAATGAGCATCGGGCACAGGCGGTCGCCCCCACGTAGTGACGAACGTCTCGGGCGCCAAGGTCATGAACTGCCCAGCAGTGTTGCACAGCCAACTCCACCAGTGCCAAGGCAGCGGAATCCGCCTCGTACCTGCCCAAGGTCCAATTCGCCGAAGGTTGTGCCACCGAACGGAAGCAGGAAAGAAGACTACCGAAACGTCCCAAAGCCTCTGTAAATGAACTCTTGTTATCCATCAGCCGCTATGCCTCAAGGTTATGCAGGTGGCGCCGGGTTGCTCTGCGGTGGAAAAGCGAATGCAGGCGCGAGTATCGAATTTGTGCCGTAACGCTTCTCCAGCACAAAAGCCGAAGTGCGATTGCACAGAATCCGATTGTACGGGACCAACTCTACGAAGCCGTCGTCATGGGTTGCGGGAGAAAACAGCCGAACACTGGCCCTCGAACCATCGACTGTTCGAAACCGGAGGAGCACAATCTGCTTGCCTTCGCGCGTCAAAAGGTAGGATGCGACGTGTTCGCCGGTCGGCTTCAACTGCTCTCCGTGCAGGCTTCGGATCACGTCCTCGAACGAGGAATAGGCCGAGTTCCTTTCCATCTCAGCCACGAGTTCCTCTGGATAGCCGCCCGCGCTCACTAAGCAGCGGGAATCCGGCTTCAAGAGGTCCTCTACGTACAGTGCTGCGCTCGGTCGTCGTGTCCTCTCGATCAGCCGGACGCTAACTCCAGCGGCTATTCCCCGACCAAAGTTTTCAATAGCGAAGCCCCCCTTGGCGCGCCGCAAGACCAAGACGGGTCTGGTGTCGTGTTTGTACTTGCGATAGGAGAGCACGAACGCAGAGATCGACAGGACGGCACTACCGACATTGCCCAGAACCGACCAGTTCTGCTTAAGCCACGTTAAAAGAGATACCGCCATCTGAAAAGATTATAGAATAGTTATCCCGTGGCGTCGGCCACCTTGGGTTGCTGTTTGGTTGGATCGTTAGCACCCCGGTCCGGGGGAGCAATGCACATGAAAAAGTCGCCAAACCTGAGAAATGACCTGCTCAGGTCGGTGAACGGCTATCTGGAACTTGGCCGACGCCACGCAGGCTTGGGGGAGTGATCCCCAACCGTATCCGTGCACTCTTCCTCAAGCCGACCCCGAACAGACGGTGATCGCGCCGGTGCAGCGAGCTACCAATGGATGTTAAAAAGACCTCATATGGATGGCAAAGATCAGTATGCGGACCTCATGGAGGAACTTACCCGCCAACCGCTCGAGGATGAGATGTACATGGGCGATCCAGTCGTTTGTACCGATGCGCCGCAGTTCTTTGACCTGGTCCGCGCCTCGCCGTTCGATAACGGCCGGTGGGTATTCCGTGGCCAATGCGACGAAAAGTGGCGGCTTCAACCGCTGATTGAAAGGCTCTTTCTCGACTGTCAGGCTACCGCGTTCATCGAGGGCACGCTCGATACCGGTGGCCTTGCCAGGTTTGTCATTCGCGAATTCCGACGTCGTGTTCACAACTACCTCAGCGAACTCCCTAGGGACGATGACGACGAAGAGTGGCTCGCTCTCATGCGGCACTACGGCGCACCAACCAAGTTGCTGGACTGGACGAAATCGCCTTATGTAGCCGCGTTCTTCGCCACCGCTGACGCGCGGAACACTGACTCAGCCGTCTGGGCTATCGATAGGGTCTCAGTCCAAGAGGAGGCCAGGCGCATGCTGGGCGTCAACCAGATGTCATCCATCAGTGTTCCAGAACACCTCCTGGGACTGCGGTACGGACCTGCCGCGAGCACCCCCCCAGTCGTCGTGCCGCTGTGGCCGTTTCGCATGAACGAACGGCTGACGATTCAACAAGGACTGTTTCTGTCCCAGAATACGCTCCGTTGGCCGTTCGAGGCTTGCCTCAAGCACGTGCTCCGCAGCGCCTCGGCGAATCGGAGGCTAGATCGGAAGTGGCTCCGTAAGCTTGTTGTCACGAAGTCCGCGCGTCTGCAGGTGTTGCGGGAACTTGAAATGATGAATATAAACTATGCGACGCTATTTCCGGGTCTCGATGGCTTTGCGCGCTCACTGACGATCGCCATGGAAATCCGTACCCTTGCGGCTTGTGATCCCGCACACCGCTTTGACGAAGAACCCTAGCTGGATTCGCCCCAGCTGGTTCGGAGCCACGACGGACAGAATAACCATTGGCGCATGGCGGGTGAACTGGGGGAAACCGGCCCGATCAATAAAAGGCCCTACGGTCTCGCGGTCCACTTGGCTGGTTTGTCGTCGTTGCGGAGAAGTGATCAGGTCCGGCGCACGAAGGCGGGGTTGTAGCCTTAGAGACGAAGCAATAGGCGTTGCGGAACCCGGGGACAGTTTGAGCTGGTTCTATGCTATCGAAACGCGCGTTCACCCCGCAGGAAAGAACCGCTGCCTTACGAAGGCAGAGAGTGCGGGCGGGGTGTAAACCGGCGGCGAAGCGGAGAACCGCGGTTTCGACTCCCAAAGGCCCTGGGGAATATCCTTCCAGTTCGGCGAACTCAGCCCATGATCGATTACGACGACGGCATCGGCGCGGTCCAGGTAGCGCGCGGCCGAGGGTTTGAAATCTTCGCAGGCAAAATCCAGCACCATGATGTAGAGATCCGGCTCAAGGAACTCCAGGATGCTGTTGGATTCGATGATGGTG
>DATMYA010000025.1 GCA_035561135.1 Clostridia bacterium | reverse complement strand
GTCGCTATCGGCGCTCGCCTACCTGATGTTGAACAGAGCGGCGAACCATGCACGTCGGCAAACTCGCTGGCGGGTCTTGGATGCAGTCGAGCTGTGCTCGATTCAATCGTTTCCGGCCAGCGATCCTCCATCCTGGACGATGGCCTCGATAGGCTAATAGCATCGGAATCCAGCCTGAGTGCCCTCTATCACAAACGGGTCGTCTCATCGGCTCGTGCATTCCTGGCGGCGGACGCGTGCTGGGATGGGCGTGACTAAAGCGGCTGAACAGCCCCGCTCCGGCACGCATATTCCGCGGCCGCCCCGATCGCGGACCCCAAGGCATGGAGCACGAGGATGGCGAGCGCCTCGCTCGCGGGGGAAGAAAGCTCCTCGAATGAGGCGCACTGCACTGCGAAATCCGTCACCTCTTCACTTTGCGTCATGAAACCATCAATGGCGTGGGCGCCCGCCGGAGGCACGGGTTCTGGTGCCCGCCTTGTTCTCGATGTACTCCTTCAAGGCGACGGCGTTATTGTGCTCCGTATCATGCGAGCTATAGAGCAGGGTTACGGTACTTTTCAGCGCGGCCTCGCGGATCGGAGCCCAGACATCGGGGACGCGATCGAGTTCAGCAAAGTACCTGCGCCGGAATTCCTGCCATTTTTCAGGATCGTGGCTGAACCACTTCCGCAATTCGGTGCTGGGGCCGGCGTCTTTGAGCCAGTCATCGATTCGCAACGAGGTCTTTTTGATGCCGCGAGGCCAGAGCCGCTCGATGAGGTAGCGCACCCCATCATCGGGATCCTCTTCCTCATAAACTCGTTTCAGTTTGATCATTTCAAAACCTCCAACATCCAACAGTTGAGCGGCCCGCACCTGCTTCCGTGGCGCTGTTCGAGCGCGCCTGAAATTCGCTCTGGCAGTCTCCGGCCGCAAATACCCGGCTCGCTCGAGTCCGTCCAACAGCAAATGGAAATAAACCAGCCCTCCATACGGCGTCCATTTGCCGACCGCGCGCATTACACGGCCGTAGTCGAGCGGTTTGCGCAGGTGCGCAGCAGAATGTATTCGGCGGTCCAACGCCCCACACCCGACAACTCCAATAGCCGGGACATCGCCTTCTCATTATCCAAATTTGCGAACGACTCCAGATCCAATTGCCCGGATGTGACTTCCGTACCCAAACCGATGAACTCACGGGTTTTGACGGTGTTGAAGCCAGGGAACGCAGAGATTCCGGTACCGCCGTTGCCAGGTCCTCCGATCTTGGGAATGCATGCCGCATCGCATCCTCCTCGAACCGCAATCCGCATAGCGCCGAAAGCCCGTTCAGAAGGAGAATCCTTACAGTCAGGCTGAACTGCTGGCAGGCTATGCCGTTGCCGAGACCTTCCCATACGGTCGGAAAGCGCGGCGGCTTGAGTCGCTGGAAGCGCGAGGCAAGTTCGTGCAGGTGGCTGTGCTCCGCCGCAAGCCGGTAGAAAGATCTTAGATCAACGTGCAGTCCCAACGGGGTGGTTACGGTGGTCTTCACAATAGCGGGGAGATGTGCAGCAGAAGCGGTGACCTCGAGCCGCGGCGTAGTCGCGCTTCTCGATTGTGTAACCCTCACGAACACTGGCTTGCCTTGGACAGCCAAGACTCGCTCGTAGGTCTCCCCGTCCCACCGATCCACTTCGTTCTCCGGCCGGCGCCGGATCGCCCAGACAGTCAGATCGAGGCGAAAAGGCGGCGCCGGATCGATATAGAACGATAGGTGGCCCAACTCACACTCCTACATGCCCCTTCGCGAGGTCCTGTTGGCGGGCTCTGTCTGTCCATTGCGGACCCTCGCCTCAAGGCAAGGCTGAGGGTGAACAGCAGGACCGTCCAACACACGCCCGTCCTCCAAAGCGAAGCGCGAACCGTGCCAGGGGCATTTCACGCTGCCATCGATGAACTCACCTTCCGACAAAGGGCCGCTCAGGTGCGAGCATGTCTCGGCCAGGGCGAAAATACGATGATCGCGTTTCGCCAGCAAGATCGGAGTCCCCCCGTACTCGATGCGCCGCAAACTGCCGTAGCGAAGCTCAGACTCGGCCAGCACCGGAACAAAGTCATCCGGAACGACCATATTGCCGGCTAGGCGCGCCGCGGCCGCAACGGCGTCCGGCCGAATGCGCGCGACTTCCGCCGGCGCGCAACGAGTGAACCGGTAAACAGCGCGACGGCTCCAACGTTCATCAAGCGATGTGTCAGGCCAATGCGGCGCGCAGGGGGATCGGTGTCCTGCCAATCCGTCAAGCCGCCGCTGCCGCCTAGCGCTCCGACAATGCCTAGTACCAAGGCGCTATCGGCTGCGATGCCAAACTCTCTGCGATCGCTGACAGCGTCGATGACATCGAAAACCATAGCCGCGGTCCACGCGCCGATGGGTACGTCGGTGAGCGCTGCGTGGAGCGGATGACCAAGCCACGTGTGGTGAAGGGTATGGAGTAGCCGGTCTCTTCCCGGTACACTCACAAAAGTCCTTCCTTGCGCAGTTCGTTATCGAGTTGCGCCGCATCCCGGTACCGGAGCGTGCGCATTCCGATACGCTCTGCGCATTCGATATTCAGCGCCCGGTCGTCAATGAAGATGCATTCATCCTCTCGAGCGTTGTGTAATTTGCAAGACCAGCCTGTAGAACCGCTGATCGGGCTTTCGCAAGCCGCAATAACAGGAAGAAAAGAAGACATCAAGGTAGTTGCGTAACTGAAAGCGCTCGATTCTGTATCGGTTCAGGTCGAGGGATTCGTTGTTCAGGGTGGCCATGAAGCATCGCTTATTGCGCGCCAGCGCCTCGACGACGGTGAGCGCCGCAGGACAGGCCGCCGGATTGCGCCAACATGAAGTCCCTGAATTGTTCGCGCGTGAACATCCTCCGCTCATAGAAAACCGTGCGGTCGAGATAATCTTCGAGCTCAATGCGCCCGGTCTCGAAGTCGGCCACAACAGACTCGTGCCTTTGTTCAAATGCGTCCCAATCGAGGCGAAACGCGGCGGCGGCTCGCAGCCGGGCAGACCGGTCCCAGCCGTTCGTGAGGACGACTCCTCCCACGTCAAAGAAAAGAGCAGTCGTGGCCGGCATGAGCTTAAGTTTGGAAACCGATACGCAGGGTTCGATCGGTCTCTGCGGGTGAGGCGCTGCGGATACAGGCGCCGGCCTCGTTCCGAATGCGGTGGACATTGAACGACTGGCGGACTATTCAGGACAGCGCCTCGGTCAATACTGGCCTCGGCATTCATTTCTTTGATATCTGCGTGCCACATCAGCAGAGGGCGCCCGTCCATTTTACGTTGTTCTGGCCTGAGGCGCAGCGATGGGAAGGGCGGGATTACAAGGTGCAGGTCCGCACATGAGTACCGCCTCTAAAACCTGGTACTCACGAAGGTGAAGGTGTACTTATGTCTACCATGGCAACCAACGAAGAAGTGTGGGCATTGCTTGGGAGAAAGGCGACGCAGCTACGGATTCATTCAATTCGCGCAACGACAGCAGCAGGCAGTGGCCACCCGACAAGCTGCGCGTCCGCGGCCGAGATCCTGTCCGTGTTGTTTTTCTCGGTTATGCGATATGATCCGGCTAAACCACGCGACTCTCGGAATGACAAATTCGTGCTTTCGAAGGGGCATGCCGCGCCCATCCTTTACGCAGCCTGGGCCGAGGCAGGCGCATTTCCGCCCGAACGGTTGACCACCTTGCGGCGGCTCGATTCGGACCTTGAAGGCCATCCTACGCCACGCCTGCCCTTCGTGGATGTGGCGACCGGTTCTCTGGGGCAAGGCCTCTCAAACGGTCTTGGCATGGCGGTTGGAGCCCGTATGGATGGCGCGGGCCGGCGCATATACGTACTTCTGGGCGATGGCGAGTCGGCGGAAGGCTCGGTTTGGGAAGCGGCTGAAATTGCCTCTGCGTGGAAGCTCGGCAATCTTTGCGCGACCATCGATATCAATCGTCTCGGCCAGAGCCAGCCCACCATCCTCCAGCACGATATGGAGACGTATCGGCGGCGCTGGGAGGCTTTTGGCTGGCGAGCGCTAATTGTGGACGGCCACAATATTCCCGCATTGCTGGATGCCTACGTGAAAGCCGCAAAGACCCCCGATCGGCCCACGGTGGTGTTGGCGCGAACGATCAAAGGGAAAGGCATGATCGGAGTAGAGGACAAAGAGGGTGAACACGGTAAGGCAATGGCGCCCGAAGTGGCGGCCAGCATGATCAGCGCTCTGGAACGGGATTTGCCGGCCACTCGCATGAGATGGGATCCCAATCTGCCTGCCGGGCCGCCCAACGCCGGCGGAGCGCCCGCCGCGGAACCATCTGTGCCTCCGCCATATGCTCCGGGCAGCAAGAAGATCGCTACGCGCAAAGCTTTCGGAGACGCCTTGGCGGCCCTCGGGGAGAATGATTCACGGATCGTCGTCCTGGATGGCGATGTCAAGAACTCAACTTACACCGAAGAATTCCAGAAGGTCTGCCCCGATCGGTTTCTCGAATGCTTCATTGCCGAGCAGAATATGGTTGGGGTGGCGACCGGACTGGCCGCGCACGGAAAGATTCCGTTTGCGTCCACGTTCGGCTGTTTTTTAACACGCGCCTACGATTCTGTACGGATGGCCGCGATCAGTGACGCGAATATCAAGCTGGCCGGCACGCATGTCGGTGTGTCCATTGGCGAGGACGGGCCGTCGCAAATGGGGCTGGAAGACATCGCGATGATGTGTGCCGAGCCGAATTACACTGTGCTTTACCCGTCGGACGCAACGGCGGCATGGCGCGCCGCCAAACTGGCTGCCGAGCACAAGGGGCCGTGTTATCTGCGGCTGGCGCGCATGGCAACTCCGATCTTCTATGGGCCTGAGGAGAAATTCGCTATCGGCAAGTGCAAGATCTTACGGCAAAGCGGCCGGGATCGGGCAATGATCGTAACGGGAGGAGTGACGCTCGCGGAAGCGCTGGCGGCCTATGATCAACTGCGGACGGAGGACCTCGAGGTATGCATTATCGATCTGTTCAGCATCCAGCCGATCGACCGCGAGGCGTTGATCGAGGCGAGTCGCGCTGCCGGCGGCCTTGTGGTCACCGTCGAGGACCACTATGCGCACGGCGGTCTGGGCGATGCGGTGCTTGCGGCACTAGCCGAGGAACGCGTCGAAGTCCATAAACTTGCAGTCCGCGAGATCCCGCACAGCGGGAAGCCGAGTGAATTGATCGAGCGCTATGGCATTTCGGCTCGCCAGATAGCGGAAACGGTGAGGAGGGTGACTCGGCAAACCTCTGACGCAGGGCGCTGATGCTCTGCCAACAGCAGCAAGGAGGCAAGGGCAATGCTGAACGCGAGCGCTACCAGGCGCGGCCTGGTTGCAGTAAAATTCAACCGGTCTGAACGGGCGCTCTGGCGCGCCCCGCTTTGACCGGTTTCAGCCGTCTGCGCTGTAACGCTTTTCGTACAGCTCGTTCCGCTCCGGCGATAGCGCCGTCGATCGCTACTTCGGCAGATGCATCCTGGTTATTGAAAACCACACTCGGAAGTTCGCTCAAAACCACTTTGATCCGGCACAATTGATCGACGCCGCCGCGAGGCCCATTCACGTCCTTCACGCGGACGCTCACGCGCTCGATGGAGGCTGCGAACTTTCCAAGCTTCCTACCAAGCTTTCGACGGATGTCGGCTCTGCTGTCTTCGCTGAGTCGGACTCCCACCACGCGAATATGAGCCGGAATCAGGGGGGCTTTGGCGCGGCCGGTTATCGGCTTGAGAGCTTTGGGCAACACGGCCCGGAAGGGCGCTCGTTGCCTGCTGCCCGGTGTTTCAGGCCGCGAATGGGATTCGCGGCCAAGCTCGTCCAAGACATCGGTAGCGGTTACGATACCCACGAGTCGGCCGTCCTCCAGAACCGGCAGGCAGCCGATCAGCCGTTTCAGCATCAGGTCGGCCGCCTCAGCAAGCGTGGTTTGCGGTCCGGCGCTCACTACGTCCGGCGTCATCAGATCCCGGACCGTGCGGCCCCGGACGAGGGGGCCACCCAAATCGCGCTCGGATAGGATCCCGACGATGCCCGCGTTCTCCGTTACCACCAAGTGGCGTATGCGGCGGCGTTTCATCCGGGACCTAGCAGCGCTCGCCATTTCCGTGGGATCGATTGTAACGACGCCGGTGCTCATGATCTCGCGAAGCTGCATGAAGTCGAACCCCTCTCAAGCATGTGGAGCACTTCGTATTCCACCCCGCCTGCCATGGCCGGTTCGGTATGGGACGCTTCCCTTGAGCGATTGTGACTTGGCCAGCGCCTGCCACAGCATTGGCCGCTGTCGCCCGTACCACGAAATTGCGTGGCAACAAACGCGCTGTGACTCGCTGTGCGCCTGCACTCGCGCATGTATTCGTCCATCCCGGGAGCGACTCGCGGACAGAACGAGGATGCTTGCATAAAAGCGGCCCCTGGCGATGAAAACCACCCCCTCTGGTCCTGACTCGTTCGCGGGCTCGTTGAGGAATCGCTGCTGGACTTGTGCGGCTCTTAACCCAGCCAGTGCGGATTGTGCGCGGTGCCATCAAACCGGGAGGTGGTTTTGAACAATTCGTACGTGCCGCTCATCGCAGCCTCTTTTGTTTTCGCCAGAAGGCTCGAGAGCTGGGCCTCGGACATGGGCTTAAACGTCCGCACGGCCGCGAAGGCCTGATCGAGCCGGTCCATGGATTCGCAACCCGTGATCACGACGGATGTTGGCAGGTTCAGTGCGTAGTGCAGACACTCAATCGGACTTACCACGCCGCTCTTGAGGATCATACCGTCACCCATCGGTTTCATCCCCAGCACCGCTGTGCCTTCCGTGGTCAGCCTGGGCACAACCTGTTTAGCGAAGCTGCGGAAGTGTGCGTCCATGACATTCAGCGGAAGCTGACAGGTATCGAAGTGGAACCGGTGTGCGGCAGCGATGTCGAGCATGCGCAAGTGCACCAGCGGGTCCTTGTGTCCTGTAAATCCGATATAGCGGACCTTCCCGGCCTTCCTGGCCTCCAGCACCGCTTCAAGTGCGCCGCCAGGAGCGAAGAATCGATCGGGGTCCTCCATCCGGATGTTTTCATGATACTGGATCAAATCCAAGTGGTCCGTTTGAAGCCGCTTAAGTGATTCATCGATTTGGCTTGCAGCCGCTTGCTTTGTGCGGCCGTCAAACTTGCTCATTAGGAATGCCTTCTGGCGGTACCCATCTCGCAATGCTTTCCCCATCCGGATCTCGCTCCCGCCGCTGTGATAATCCCAGCAGTTGTCGAGGAAGTTCATGCCGCGATCCAGGGCAGTCCTGATGATTTTAATACCTTCATTCTCGTCTTTCGGCCGTCCGATGTGATGACCGCCAAGACCGATGACGGAAACTCTTTCCCCGGTCTTCCCCAGCCTCCGATAAGGCATTTCACTTGATTGCGCGCGGGTAACTGCCGCGGCTCCCATTACCCCAAGGACGGTCATGGCATGTCTTCGATTCATTGCTAAAGGTCCTCCTTTCTGGTCAGTACCTCATCCTGCAGCCTGCACGGGGCTCGCCATCATTCGCAATACCGGCAAAAAGTTCTCAGCTGTGAAGTATTTTCCGCGATCCGATGTAGCCCAAATCGGGCCATAATGAACACCCGCATGGACACCCGCGCACGCGTTCTCGGCAGCAGAGGAGCGGGTATCCAAAGAAGACGGTGACGCCACGGCACAAAATCCCGCTTGGCTGGGTGACGAGCCCGAGCGAGTGCAGCAGTTAGTGCCTGAGTGAGATAGCCGATGTATGGTGCAAGCGATCATTCACGAGCGAAGCCTGCTGCAACCGCTGCCCGACACCCCTGGTATTGCTTTGGGTGCGGACGACTACACCAGTGGCCGTGTTGGTCAAAACCACCTCGGCGCTGGGTACAGCCGCGCCGCTTTGATCGCTGACAATTCCCGTGATAGTGGCAACGCTGGACTGGCCGAATGCGATGCAGGCCAATCCAAGGCCCGTAGCGGCAATCTTCGTCGCGCGCCGTAATGCCTCAATCCACATAACTTCCTCCCACGCTGGAATTTGCCAATGAGTTACTTCGAAGGAGCACCTGGCAGTTCTTAGCTGAACTGCCCAAGTCTAATGCGGAAAGGGCGGATGAATCTCTTAAAGATCGTGCCAAGAACTCTGAAGATCCCGTACCTGAGCGGCTGCGGCGAACCGCAGCCGCTGTTTCACTTGTGGCGAGTGCTACAGGATGGTGGCCTTCTTGATGTAGTCGAGCTTGGGGAAGGCAGTGGTCAGGTAAGCGTTGCCGCGGGCGGTGATCTGGCCCTGGTCGGGGTTCTCGCCGTAGCCGGGATAGATATTCTGCACCACGTCCATGCCTTCCACGACCATGGCGAAGGGCGCGAAGCCCTGGTCGTCGAGGGATTGGTTGCTCTTCAGGTTGATAAAGAGCTGCGTGGTGCGGGTATTTGGACCGGCGGTGGCGAACACCAGGGAGCCTACGCGGTTGGTCTGCAGCACGGGATCGTCGGGGATCGTCTTGTCCCATTTCCTGGTAACGGCAGGGTCTGCGGCGAGGCCGAACTGCACGACGAAATTGGGGACCACGCGGAAGAACCGGGCACCGTTGTAGTAACCGGCTTTCACCAGTTCTTCAAAGCGGCGCGCGCCGATGGGCGCCCAGTCACGGTGCACTTCCACCAGG
>DATMYA010000024.1 GCA_035561135.1 Clostridia bacterium | reverse complement strand
GTTCATCCGCGGTCTGGCCCAGGAAGACTGGGATCGTACACCGAATCCATTGACTCCGTTCAATCACGCATGTCTTCGGGATCCTACAGGCTGGACCGACCGGCTTGACGAGATCCACGCACCCGCCCTGATTGTTCATGGAACAGAGGACCCTGTGCTTCCGTACGCGCATGGGCTTGCCCTGAATGCTGCGCTGCGAAATTCCCGTCTGCGCACACTTCACGGTGCCGGCCACGAATTGCACCCCCTGGATTGGCCCGTCATTATCGACGCTATCGTGGAGCATACTGCGAGCGCTTGAGGATGCGCCTCACTGTGACCGGACTCCTCGAAGGTTCGTCCTGTCAAGCGTCTGCAAAGTCCAGTTACCAGTAAAGTGTCATTGCGAGTGGATTGCCGGCAAACCGGAAATTGCGCCGGATTGCGAACGACAAGTCGGCTTCGGGCTGCGAGCGATGGAGTAAGCCGATCTCGCAAACCCGATGGCGACCCGAACTGTCACGAAGTACGGGGTTGAAAAACAGTCGGATTGGGACTACTTCGCTATAAGGATGGCAGGAGAATACTGGAACTCGCGGCGGAGAGCGGTCTGTGCAGCATCGCGGCAGGCTTGGAATCCCTATCGGCTGATGGTCAGAAACAATCCGGGGCCTGGAGGAAACTGCACTACACGTCACCGGATTCGTTCGACATTCCGCAGATGAAGGAGAATATCCGCACGATCCAGAGTCTGGGAATCGAGGTCCGAGGCTTCTTCGTTATCGGCTGGGACAATGACACGGCAGAGACGTATCGCCGCACGCTGGACTTCTGCGACGAGTGCGACATCACGCCCTTCATCTTTACGCTCACGCCCATGCCCGGCAGCCAGATTTATCGGGAGTACTGCGAGCAGGGTCGGATCTTTTCCGATCGCGCGTGGGACCAGTACGGCACCGGTCCGATCGTGTATCGGCATCCCACGATGCCCGAACAAGAGATGTTCGACCGAAATGCCGAAGTCATGACGGAAGGCTACAGCATTGGGCGGATTCTCAAGCGAACCATGAAAACCGTCAGGAATCGGCCTTCTCTCGATGTCGCGAATGACTCGTTCTTCACCCAACTCGGAGTGAGGAAAGCCTACCGCCAACTCTATGCACAACTCCAGAGGCCAACCGCCGCATAAGCATCAGCGCCCGCAGTTCGGCCCGAACTGACGCGTCAACCATGCACAACGCGCCAAGCGGCGGAAACCACATCTCCGGGATACCGACCGACATGAAGCGCTTAAGTCTGAGGCGGAAGCGCCGTGAGCGCAGAATCAGATCGCCAGGTATAGTGGCGGCGGATCCCGCATCCTGTGAGGGGTGCCGCTGCCATGGGGCGAGAATGCAGCAATGTAAGCCCTTGGGTGTATACTGTGGGCGTCCGGGATGTCAAAATGGCGATTCCGGATAAGAAGGAAGGTGCCAAGATGCCGGAAGATCGGATTAGGGTGGCGCCCAATACAGTAGCATATGCTGACAGGGCGAGCCACAAACTGGTAGTGGAGTTTGCCATCCCAGGAGCACCAACGGATACGATCGATGTGAAGATCCTGGAAGACAGCGTGTACCTGACAGCACCAGCAAGGGATATCGAGTATGTCTCGGCGCTGGCTTTAGGTTGGCCGGTGAAACCCGACAAAGCCGAAGCGACCTACGAGAACGGCCTGCTCCGGATCGAGGTGCCCTTCAAAGATCCGATGGAAGGTGCGGTGAAGGTCGCCATCAAAGCAGGTGGCGCGGAAATCAAGACCAAAGCAATCAAGAGCTGAATACCACAATCGGCCAGTTCTTCACGCCCTACGACGTCTCGCGCGGAATTGCCATGATGTCGCTGCAGGACTTGGGACCCATCATCGAGGCCAATGGCTTCGTAACGGTTTCCGAACCCGCCTGCGGAGCCGGAGGTATGGTTCTCGCCACGGCTGACGCTCTGCAAAAGAAAGCATTCGATCTTGAGTCTGGAGCGCTTGGCCGGCGGACAGGAGCGGCCGCCGCGGGGCTTGGACCCCTTATTTCTTGGTTGCTTTGTTCGCCTTTGCTGCTGCATTCTCGGCTTTTGCCGCAGAGTGTTTCTTGTTGTGGCGCGCCACTGCTTTCGCAACCTCTTCAGCGGAAAGCTTGCTGTGTTTCTCAGAATGCAATACCTCGGTTAGTGGACCCGAATTTGTTGCCATTTCTAGCTCCTTTACTTTCTTGAACAATAGACATACTGCAGCCCTGCTAACGGTTCTGAAACAGCGCGGTACGTCGCCGCTTTTGGCCTTGGACCACGGGGCGGAAAAGAGCCTGCTACAGACTCGGAAGAAACGTCCGCTGACTGCAACGTCTAAGTGGATTATACGCCCATCCAAGATATGAATACGTACGAAACAGTGCTTTCGTGGCCAGGCAGACGTTCGTCGCATAAGTTTTCCGGTCGGATCGGAAGTTGGCCGGATTAGGAACGAGAAGGCGGCATGTGACTACGCCGCTCCTGCGCGGAGCGTGACGTATGTTCTGTACCGGGGGTGAATTGCCAAGATGAGCGCTATGCGCACTGAGGCCGCCGAATTACGCGGCTTCCGATCCGCTACTTAATTCCTACGCCCGTCGAGTCAGGCCCGGTGAGGTGTTCGACGCGAGTCTCCCGGAAACCAGCCTTCTTCATCCAGTTGGAGCAGTCCGCACCGGTATAGTCGAAGCCGTCCTGTGTCTCGATGAACATGTTGAGGCTCATCAGCAGGCCAAATGTGTTCTGCCGCCGTTGATCGTCAATAATAGCCTCATACACGATGAGAGACCCGCCTTCCGGCAAGGCCTCGTAGGCTTTGCGAATCAGCATCTCTTTGGCCTCCAGATTCCAGTCGTGGAGGATGTGCCCCATCGTGATCACGTCGACCGCGGGGAGCGGGTCTTTGAAGAAGTCGCCGGCCTCGAAGCGAAGCCGGCCGGAAACCCGGTTCTGCTCCACATATTCCTCGAAGATAGGCGCGATCTCTGGTAAGTCAAAGCCGATGCCCTGGAGGTGCGAGTTATGCGCCGCGATTTGCACCGCGCTCGGCGATCATCCGGTTCGCTTCGTGGCTCAGTCCGGGCATAGCTCGCAGGAGCTCTTTGAGGCTCGCAGGCTCAGATAGAGAGCTTCAAACAGCGGCATCGAACCGTCCCGCACCTCATTCTGCGGGCGTCCCGTCCGGAGAGCTTCAGTTCAAGTGAGACCAAAACGGGTACAGGCGACGATTGCACATCTCGAGCACGCCTCCGAGGTATGTGGGCTTGCGCTTATCGAGATATAGATCCGTTGGCGGCGCGTTGCTTTAAGTGGTCCCGGTGCGATCGAGAAACCCCATAACGACCAGCGCATCGAAAAAGTCCCGGGCGGAACGACTATGCAATCCCAGTCTCCCCTGCAACTCCTCAACTGTAAGGGATGCCTCGCGAGTTCCGTGAACAACTCCAGTTCAATCGCGTTCAAGAGCGTCTTCGAAGCACAGAAGCCGAATCCAACCTGCAGAATCTGATCGGGAGATTTCAGCCAACCATGAAGCCGATAGCGAGCTTGTATTGGCTGGGGTCTTGAGCGCGCTGTGCTATTCGGGCTTCGCGAAATCGAAGGAACGGCCTTCGGCCGGCACAGAGCAGGCCGTGATGCGCATTGAGCGCGAGTTGTTGAACGCGCTTTTGAAGGGCGACGCTACCGCAAGCGAACGCTACTTGGCCGACACGTATGTGTTTACAGGGCCCGACGGGACATCGCTCGACGGCGCGAAGGTGCAGGTCTACGGCAACACGGCGGTCGTTACCTACAGCAGCAACGATAAGGGCACGTACAAGGGAAAGGATATCAGCGGAAGGACTTGTGGTTCACGAACACATGCGTCCACCGTGTGGCCGGTGGCAAATCGTGGCGTCGCACGGTTCCATGCTGCCGAAGTAACCGGGGACGGCATGGCCGGGCGGCGGTGGGGCCCAAAAACGGGGCACATTCACTCCGGACCGCGGCCGACAAATAGAGTCGCGGGTTCGCTTACAGCTTCACCGACGCGGATGCGCAGGCCGGTGGGTCCCGCCGGCGTTCCGGCCGGTATTGCCACATTGAGCTGATATAGCCCGGCGTACCCCGGCG